>JADKJR010000010.1 GCA_016720925.1 Betaproteobacteria bacterium
GTCGTGCCCGTCAAGTTGGCTTGAGTTGTTGACTACTTTCCGGTTGACTTGGCAAAGTCTCCTGCATTGACAATGGTGAAGTTCGCCAAATCAAGATGTCTTTTCATTGCTGCCTGCACGTCTGCCGGTTTCAGGACTTGCACTTTCTTGTCCAGCGCGGCGTTCCACGCAAACGTGCGCCCGACGAACAGATGCGTCGCCAGTGCGGCCGCAAGCCGGGCATCGTTACTGCGGGATAGCTGCTGTACCTGCGCATAGCCTGATTTCGCCGCCGCCACTTCGGCAGCCAGAAATCCTTCGTTGGCAATCCTGGCCATTTCATCGCGAAAGGCCGTTTCGACCTTGGCTTTGTTCTGCGGCGCGAATTGCGCGCTGGCACTCCAGCTACCGGCGGGATCAAGTGAATTGATATCCAGGCTGGAGTAAACGGCGTAACTCAAGCCCTCCTTCACACGAATGCGCGCCACCAGACGCGCGGCGAAGTCGGCACCCCCGCCCAGCATCCAGTCGGCCAGCATCAACGCCGCATAATCCGGGTCGTCTTCACTAAGATTGACGTTGGCGCGGGCAATGAAAGTAGCGCTTTCCTTGTCGGGGGTCTCGATGGCTCTGACCGCTGCGGGAATGGCACGAAATTCTTCCGTTACGCGCTTGAAGTTCTTGCCGGATTTCCAGTTGCCGAAAAGCTCCGGCAGCACGGCGTTGATCACTTTTTCATCGAAGTCGCCAACGATCGCAATCTGTGCGTTGTTGCTACCGAAGAAATCCCGGTAGAAAACCTTCGCGTCGTCTAGTTTCGCCGCTTTGACGCGCGCAACGCTGTCCTTCAATGACACCGATGCGCGGACATCATCCGGCGGGTAGATGTTGAAATGCAGGCCGACGGCTTCGTCGGCGAGTGAGGCGGGATCGGACTGCGCGGCCTCAAGTTCCGCCAGTAGCTCCTGCTTATGCAGATCGAATTCCTTTTCCGGCAGGGTGGACTCGCGCAACATTTCAGCAACTAGCTTTAGCGCCGGCACTAGTGTGTCGCGCTTGGCCGTGATGTTGGCATAAGCACGTGTCGGTGTCGCACCGACCGCTATGCTGGCTTTCAGGTTGTCGATGGCCTCGCGAAGCTGCTCACGGCTCTTGCCTTTGGTGCCACGCATCAACAGGCCGCCGACCATCTGCGCATTGGTGCGCTGGCCCTTGAGATTATTTTCGTCGCCATAGCGAAATACCAGTTGTGCGCTCACGGTTTCGCCGCGCGTCTTCTTCGCCAGCAACGCCATCTTCATTCCGCCAGGCAGTTCAGTGCGCTTCACACGCTTCTCGATAACTTCCGGGGTCGGGTCAAACGCTTCCCCCTTGGCGATCGGCGGCTCGCCCTTGTAATCCTGCAGCACACCGCCCACATCGGCAACCACCGGGACTTCGATGCGGTCGGGTTTCTGCATGGGCACGAAGACGCCGAGCGTGCGATTCGACGGCTTCAGATATGTCAGCGCCACACGCTGTACGTCGCCCGCCGTCGCATTGCGAAGGCGGTCGCGGTTGAGAAAGAACAAGCGCCAGTCACCCGCGCCAATTGCCTCGGATAACTGCATCGCGAGGTTTACCGAGTTGTTCATGGTCAGGTCAATATACTTCAGCTGCTTTGACCTGGCGCGCTCAACTTCCTCGGCGGTCACCGGGTTTGCGGCGAAGCCCTCAAGCGTCTTGACGAACAGCGCGCGCGCCTCGTCCAGAGAATGTTCCTTGCGCAGTTCCGCCCACAACAGAAGCGCCGAGGGATCGCGGTATTCCTGGCTGTAGCTGGACACGCTCGTGGCCATCTTCGTTTCCACCAGCGCCTTATGCAGGCGTCCTGAAGGCGTATTGGCCAATACGTCGGTCAACAGCACCGTAAGCGCGTAATCGGCGTGCGCCAGGGATGGGACATGGAAACCTGCCATCACGGCCTGGATGTCGCCGACGCGCTCGAGTTTAACGACGCGCTCGCCATCCTGCACCGGTTCCTGCGTGTAAAGATTTTGAAGCTTGCGTGCCGGCTTGGCGATGCGGCCGAAATGTTTGGAAATCATTGCCAGCGTTTTCGCCTCATCGATGCGACCGGCCACCGTCAGCACTGCGTTGTCAGGCTGGTAATGGTTGCGATAGAACGCCTGCAGACGCGGGATCGGCACATTCTCAATATCCGAACGCGCACCGATGGTAGCCTTGCCGTAGTTGTGCCACAGGTACATCGTCGAGATGATGCGTTCAGTAAGGATATTGGTCGGATCGTTCTCGCCGATCTCGAACTCGTTGCGCACGACCGGCATTTCCGTGGCCAGATCTTCCTTGCGAATGAACGAATTCAGCATGCGGTCCGCTTCAATTCCCAAGGCCCAGTCGAGGTTGGCGTCCGAGGCGGTAAACGTCTCGTAGTAGTTGGTGCGGTCGTTCGACGTCGAGGCATTCCATTGCGCGCCGCGCTGGGTAAATTCATCGGTAATCTTCGGATGCTTCTTGCTTCCCTTGAACAGCATGTGTTCAAGCAAATGCGCCATGCCGGTCTCGCCGTAGTTTTCGTGACGCGAGCCAACAAGGTAGGTAATGTTCACGACTATTTGCGGCTTCGAGGGATCCGGCGCAAGCAGTACTTCCAGGCCGTTGGCAAACCGATACTGGGTAATGCCCTCGACGGAGGTAATTTTGCTGACCCCCTTGGGCAGGGGCGGTATTTTTTCCAGTGCGATGACCGGAACGGCGGCAAGGAATACAAAAAGTGCCGTGCAAGCCAGGAGAAGTTTTTTCAAGGTTCTGCCTCGGGATGTAATTCGACGTGATAGGTAATTTTAGCTTCCGCCACGGGAAGGGTTGTAGCAATGTGTGGCGTCCGCACTGTGGAGTAGCGGATGCAGATCGCCATTTGGCGGGCATTTCCAGGCATTTTTGCCTCGAATGCCGCGCCAGTGCTAGGGGCTTTCTATTTCTGCGCTGACGCTTCGCGCTGGCGACGGGCCTCGAACAGGCACACGCCCGAGGCCACCGAGACATTCAGGCTTTCAACTGCACCGAACATCGGAATGCTGATGATCTGATCGCAGTTCTCGCGCGTGAGGCGCCGCAGGCCCTCGCCTTCAGCACCAAGAACCCACGCCAGCGGGCCTTGGAGTTTTGCCTCAAACAGGGACGATTGGCCATCTTCGTCCGCACCCACAATCCAGATCTCGCGGTCTTTCAACTCACGCAACGTACGCGCAAGATTCGTAACAGTGATATAGGGAATCGACTCCGCGGCGCCGGAAGCAACCTTCATCGCCGCGGCGGTAAGCCCTACGCTGCGGTCTTTCGGTGCAATCACCGCGTGCGCACCTGCCGCATCGGCCACCCGCAAACAGGCCCCCAGGTTATGCGGATCGGTCACGCCATCGAGCAACAGCAACAGCGGCGGCACCGTCAGCGCATCCAGCACGTCGTCCACAAACTGAGGCAGCTTTGTTGGCTCTACCATCGCCACCACGCCCTGATGACGCACGGTGCCGCACATGCCATCCAGCCGCTTGCCGTCCACCGCCATGATTCGCAGTTCCTTGCCCTTCGCGATCTCCTGCATTGCCTGCATGCGTTTGTCATCACGCTTGGCATCGACATAGATTTCACGGACGCTTTCCGGCCGGGTACGAAGACGCGCGCCAACCGCATGAAAGCCAAAAATAATCTGCGGCTTCATTTCTTCTTTCGGGAAAGCAGCGCGCCGGGGCCTTTGTTCGTGGTGCTCTTGCGGGTCCCGGGACTGGTCGGGACGGCGGCAGCGGACGACTTAATAGTAGTACGGCTCTTGCTAGTGCTTGCAGCACTCTTGCCCTTTGATCCTTCTGCAAAGCCCAGCATTGGCGTGGTCGGCGGATGCGCGCTGTCAACGGTGATGATCTTCTTTTCCGTCTTGGCGGCACGAACCGGTTCAGGAGAAATCTGTGGCGGCGGAGTAGGCCGCTTGACGCCCTTTTCCAGCGCGCCTTTGCCAATTACGCCCTTGTCGCCCTTCTTGCCACCCCGGGCCCACGGCGAAGACACGTTGTCTTCATCCGCAACCATGACGGCTTTTTTCAGCCGCTCGCTGGCCAGCACAAAGTCGATCTTGCTGGTCTCGATATCAACCCGCGCAACTTTGATATTGACGCGATCCGCGAGCTGGAAGCGCTTGTTGCTGCGCTCGCCGACGATCTGGTGCTTGGCCTGGTCGAAGTGGAAATAGTCCTGTCCGAGCTCTGAAATATGCACCAGTCCCTCGACGTAAACATCGTCGAGCGTGACAAAAATGCCAAAGCCGGTGACGCCGCTGATCGTTCCGGGGAACTCCTCGCCGAGGCGATCTTTCATGTAGTAGCACTTCAACCAGGAATTGACATCCCGCGTTGCTTCATCGGCGCGGCGCTCGGTCGCCGAGCATTGCAGCCCCAGTTGATCCCAGGGCACCTTGGGGTCGTATGTCGTACCGGCGAGGATTGCCTTGATGGAGCGGTGTGTCAGAAGATCGGGATAGCGGCGAATAGGCGACGTGAAGTGCGTATAGGCGTCATACGCAAGACCGAAGTGGCCGATGTTGTCCGGGCTGTAGACTGCCTGCTTCATCGAGCGCAGGAGCACCGTCTGTAGCAGCGGTGCATCGGGGCGGTCCTTGATCTTTTTCAGCAACGCAGAATAGTCGGCCGGTTTCGGCTCACTTCCTCCCGGCAACTGCAACGCAAAATCTTTCAGCATGGTCCGCAGCGATTCCAGTTTTTCTTCGCTTGGACTCGCATGGATGCGATACAACGCGGATTGTTCGTTCTCAAGCAAATATTCTGCCGCGCAGACATTGGCCGCCAGCATGCATTCTTCAATCAGCCGATGTGCATCATTGCGCAGTGTCGGGATGATCTTCTCGATCTTGCCGACATCGTCGAAAATCATCACGGTTTCGGCGGTATCAAAGTCAATGGCGCCGCGCTTGTTGCGCGCCGCCAGAAGCACCTGGAATACCGAGTCGAGTTGTCGCAAATGCTGCAGCAAGTTCTCTTCGATGCCATGGTCGGTTTCAAAGGCATAGAGCGCCTTGGCGACATTGGTGTAGGTCAGCCGGGCTGCAGAATGAAATACCGCTTCCATAAACTGATAGCGCTTGATCTCGCCACTCGCAGAAATGGACATTTCGCACACCAGCGCCAGCCGATCGACATCCGGCTTCAGCGAACACATTTCATTGGACAACGTTTCTGGCAGCATCGGAATCACACGCCGCGGGAAATAGACCGAATTACCGCGGTTTCGCGCCTCCATGTCGAGCGCATCGCCGGTTTTCACGTAGTGCGAGACATCGGCAATAGCCACCAGCAGCCGAAAGCCCTTGCCCTGCTTCTCGCAGAACACGGCATCGTCGAAATCCCGGGCCGTCTCCCCGTCAATAGTGACAAAAGGATAGTCACGCAAATCCTGGCGCCCCTTGATATCTGCGGTAGTAACTTTTTTCGGCACCTTCTTTTCCAGCGCCTCAACCTCGCGCGGCCAGACGTGCGGCAGATCGTGCTTGCGTAACGCAATCTCGATTTCCATGCCCGGGTCGGCGTAGTTACCCAGCACCTCGATCACGCGCGCGACCGGCTCGGAATTTTTGGCGGGCTGAGCAACCAGTTCTACGGTGACAACCTGCCCCGGCTTGGCGCCGCCATCGAATCCCGGCTCGACCAGAATGTCCTGGCTGATGCGCTTGTTTTCGGCGACGACAAACAGCACGTTGTGTTCCATGAACAGCCGTCCCACGACTTTGCTGTTCTTGCGCTCGATGACCTCGACAATCGACGCTTCCCGGCGTCCTCGTCGATCGATTCCGACCGCGCGCACCATCGCGCGATCGCCGTCGAGGACTTTCTGCATCTGCTTCGGTCCCAGAAACAGGTCGTCCGAACCGTCATCCGGAATCAGGAAGCCAAAACCATCCGGATGCCCCTGCACGCGTCCCGGTATCAGATCGAGCTTTTCCACCAGGCAGATATCGCCGTGGCGGTTCTTCATGACTTGCGCTTCGCGCTCCATGGCGCCGAGACGCCGCTGGAAACCTTCCATTTCCGCGTCGTTTATATGCAAATGCGCCGCGAGCTGGGCCGGATTCATCGGCACGCCGACACTTTCCAGCACTTCAAGGATCATTTCGCGGCTGGGAATCGGGTTTTCGTACTTGGCCTGCTCGCGCGCATGATGCGGATCAACCCGACGGGCCGACTTCCCGGCGGGCTTGGCGGAGGCTGCTGATTTATTGTTCTTCTTGGTCAAGATGGCTTTCGGCACAAAGTTGAAATTATTCTCTCAGGGTGGACAGTCACGGCGGAATTCGCTATGATTCGGCCTCATTTTACGCGAAGCACCGGATAGCTAGGTGGCTTTCGCAACCATCGCCCGGATGGCGGAATTGGTAGACGCACCAGGTTCAGGTCCTGGCGCCGGCAACGGTGTGGAGGTTCGAGTCCTCTTTCGGGCACCAAATTGAAAAACCCGCTTCGGCGGTTTTTTTTCGTTTCTCGCCCGAAAAGCAATGCCCTGCGGCATTGCGTGGGGACGAGAAAGGCCCGCCATGCAGGGCGGGCCGGGGTCGCGCGAGCGAAGCGAAGTGAGACCGAGTCCGTCGTCCACAGCGTGCGAAGCATGTCAGATCAATGCCTTTCCCCTTTCCTTGACGCTTCTTAAGGATTGCCCCTTTCGACAAGCATACGCTTCGGCGATGGAACTACGGAACACCCCTGCCGGGTTCGACGAACCGCTCGCGGCACTCTTTGCGTGCCATCGACGCATCGAGAAGCAACTGGCGACGCTCTCTCAGCTACAAAAACACCTGACCAGGCACGTCTGCGACGAGGAAGCGATCTCGACGGCAACAGGCATCTTGCGTTATTTCCTCGAGGCGGCGGCCAACCATCATGCCGACGAGGAGTCCGACCTGTTCCCACGCCTGCTGCGGGCCGCGCAGGCTACCGCGGATCACGCACTTGCCTACGAACTCGTCTCGCACCTGCTCGTCGAACACCGCGATATGGAACTGCGTTGGAGTCGAGTTCGTGAGGAACTGGAGAAATTGAAACCGGGCGAAATTGGAAGCCTCGACCTTGAACTGTGCAAGGAGTTCACCCGTGATTATGCAAGCCATATCGATCGCGAGGACAACCAGTTATTGCCGCTGGCCAAGCGGGTTCTGACGCCAAAGGAACTTGAAGCGCTGGGAAACGCAATGGCAAAGCGGCGCGGGCTTGATCTCCCCTTCCCCGGCTCCGGCGCATAGCCGATATTTATCAATCCCCGCGGCAATGAAGCCGCCTTCGTTCGAGTCCTCTTTTGATCCCATATTCATTGCGCCGGTTGGCGGATGCACCCCACCGCCTGTTCTTCTTTCTCGGCACGCTAAGCTTGATTGCCGCGAGCATCTGGTGGCTTTTCGTACTGTTGCTGCGCCAGGCCACTTCCGGATGGTTGGCGTCCACCGCCGGCATGTCGTCACACCTGCATCCGTTGGTCATGGTCTACGGATTCTTTCCATTCTTCATCTTCGGTTTTGCCTACACGGCGGGCCCGCGTTGGCTGCAGGTTCCGCCGCCCGCCCGTAGTGTCTACCTTGTGCCGGGTGCGGGAATGGGAATTGCGCTCTTCCTGATGTACCCGGCAATGCTCGTGGGCGACCGCGCGGTGGGTCTTGCGCTCGCGCTCTATGCAACCTGCGCGGGCATGTTGTGGCTGCGCTTCAGCACCCTGATCACAAAAAGCCGTACGATGGACAAGGTACACGCACGCCTTGTGCAACTGAGCCTCGCCATTGGCGGCACTACATTGCTCTACGCCATCACAGGCATTGCGACCGGCCACGAGTGGCGCGATGCCGTGCGCAGCGCGGGTGTTTGGGGATTCCTGGTGCCGCTGTTTTGCACCGTCTGCCACCGCATGCTGCCGTTCTTCACCGCATCGGCGTTGGATAGTCACTTTTTCTGGCGCCCTTGGTGGCTGCTCGGCGCCATGGTTTCAGGATCGTGGCTGCACGGCATACTGGATTTTTCGGGTGCGTCACGCTGGCTCTGGATCGTTGACGGACCAATGGCGTTCATATGTTTCACCATGGTGTGGCGCTGGGGCCTGATTCAAAGTTTGCGCAACCGGCTGCTTGCCATGCTCCACTTGAGCTTCGTATGGCTGGCCATTGCCTACACGCTGTCGTTCGTGCAAGCGTCACTCGCGCACGCGGGCATTGACGTACTCGGCCTGGGCCCGATGCATGCGGTATCGATCGGTTTTCTCGCTTCAATTACCATCGCCATGGTGACCCGTGTCACTTGCGGACACTCCGGTCGCATGCTCGCAGCCGACAATATCACGTGGGGCTTGTTTCTCGTTTTCCAGTTAGCGACCATCTCTCGGGTCGCGGCGGAAGCATTTCCCGGCTACTACACGGGTTTGATTGTCATTGCGTCAGCAATCTGGTGCGCCTGCTTCGGCACATGGGTTTGGCGAAATGCGCGGATTTATCTTGCACCAAGGGAAGACGGCATGCCCGGCTAGTGCGCCGCGCGAGACCTTAAGATAACTCGTGCGCCACCGCTAACGCAGCCGCAAACAGCACCAGCGCGCCAGCTTGGTGCGCGGCACCCAGCGCGACCGGTACGAACATCAGCAGTGTTGCGACACCCAGCGAAAACTGAATGACCAGCGCACCGACGAGCAGATGCGAAGTGATACGCGCCGACCGGGAAACCATTGAATGCGACACGCGCCACCACAATACTGGGACCAGTATCGTCAGCGCCCAGGCAATCAAGCGATGATCAAACTGCACGGTACCCATGTTGCCGATGAAGTTTGCGTACCAGGGGTCGATGACAAACATGTCGGGGGGATGAAGTGGCCATGCATGAGTGGAAACGTGTTGTACGCCAGTCCCGCCCGCAAACCGGCCACTAACCCTCCGGACAACACCATCAGAAAAACGAGGCTGGCGAGCCACTGCGAGAATCGGGCTAGGGTTCTGGGCGCTTGCTCGCGCAAATGACGCGGAAACAGCAGGTCCATCGCCACCCAGAACTGCGCCGCGAATATCACAAAGGCCAAGCCCAAATGCGCGGTCAGCCGTAGGTGGCTGACCCGCGGCTCGTCCACCAGCCCGCTCTTGACCATGTACCAGCCCATTCCCCCCTGCAAAGCACCCAAGAGGAAAATGCCGCCAAGCCTCCATGCCAGCGTGCCGCGCGCATTACCGCGCCACAGAAAATAGACGAATGGCACGAAGAACACCACGCCGATCAGGCGCCCCAGCAGGCGGTGAAAATACTCCCACCAGAAAATGCCCTTGAATTCCTCGACGCCCATGTTGAAATTGCGCTGCTTGAATTCCGGCGTCAGCTGGTACTTCTGGAATGTCGCCTGCCATTCGGCATCATTGAGTGGCGGAATCGTACCGACAAACGGCTGCCACTCGACAATCGAAAGCCCTGAATGGGTGAGCCGGGTTACCCCGCCCACGACGACCATGGCAAACAACATGGCACAGCAAAGCAGCAGCCAGATCGCGACTGCCCGGGATGCGGGCACGGCACCAAGTCTGCCAGAAGGTGAAAGCGGTTTATTGACAACAGTGGAATTGTTCATTTTTTCAATCGTCGAAAACAACGCCGTGGGAATTTGCGCCAATCCGCGCCAAGACCGGCATTTTGCATGAAGCCAGTTAATCACAGTGGAACTGTGGTTTTCTTAAGGCACATCAAGTAAATCCCGCACCCATCTCCCTAAAGTGTGGGCACACGCCGGCCCGCGCTTTCAGCATGGAGGCCGACGATATTTCGTCCAAGGAGAACGCCATGTCAGAGACCAACATCACCGGTGCCGCACCGCACCAATCCGACGATCCCAATGAACCGGTGCCAATGATGCAACAGTTGCTGGACAACCCATTCCTGCTGTTGTTCCTCGGCGTGCTGATTCCGATGGTCGTCTATTCGCTTTGGGGCGTCATCGACATCTTGACCGTCCCGCTCGCCAAGTAAGTTTCACCCATCCGGCCGGAATCAACCGCGCCAAACACGGAGGAGAAAACATGAGTGCAATATTGCCCCCATCCGAACGGCTGTGGTGGAAGCACCCGCTTGATCGCGTCGAAGGTACCTGGATCGTCATCTCACTGGTGTGGTGTCTGACGATGTTTACGATGATGGTCGGCTGGCATGTCTACGGCAAGCAGAATCTTTCCACCGAGACTTACAAGACCACGCCGGAACAATTTTCGAACAAGACACAGGCGATGGTCGACAAGTACACCGTGCGCACCGAGACCGACCAGAAAATTCCGGTGGTCGCGCCACCGCCGGGCAGCGATGTTTATCTTATCGCCAGGCTATGGAGTTTCTGGCCGCTGATCGAGCTCGAAAAAGGCAAAACCTACCGCCTGCACCTGACCTCGATGGATTATAACCACGGCTTTTCGCTACAGCCTGTCAATATCAATATTCAGATCGTGCCCGGCTATGAACATGTGGTGAAGATCACGCCAAACCAGTCGGGTACTTATACGATCGTGTGCAACGAGTTCTGCGGCATCAACCATCATACGATGGTGAGCCGGATTTACGTGAAATAAGGGGGTAAACATGACAACAACCACTTACCGGACCTGCCCTCGTTCGGGGCTGCAATTTGAGTCCCAAGCCGAAAAACTGATGATTGTGAATGCCGTGACCGCCGTTGTGGCGCTGCTGGTCGGCGGAATTCTGGCAGTTGGCGTGGTACTCACACGCTGGCCGACCATCCATTGGCTGGCGGCGGACACTTTCTACATGGTGCTCACCGCGCATGGCATCGACATGCTGATCTTCTGGATCATTTTCTTTGAGGTCGCGGTACTGTATTTCTGCTCATCCACGCTTCTTCGATGTCGAATTGCCACGCCCAGGATTGCCTGGCTGGCCTTTGTGCTGATGCTGGTTGGCGCGGTAATGAACAACATTGCCGTGTTCCAGGGCAGTTCGAGCGTCATGATGACGTCCTATGTGCCGATGATGGCCGCACCCACCTTTTATCTCGGTCTGATCCTGTTTGCGGTTGGCGCACTGGTTGCCTGCTTCATCTTTTTCGGCACGCTGGTTATCGCCAAGCGTGAGAAAACCTACCAGGGCTCGGTGCCACTCGTGACCTTCGGCGCCATCACCGCTGCCATCATCGCAGTATTTACAATCACCTCTGGTGCCATCATCCTCATTCCGACATTTCTGATGTCAGTGGGCGTGATCCAGCATGTGGATGCGCTGGTATATCGGACGATCTGGTGGGCGTTCGGCCACTCTTCGCAGCAGATCAATGTTGCCGCGCACATATCGATCTGGTACGCGGTCGCCGCCATTGCCTTTGGCGCAAAGCCGATGTCCGAGCGCGTGAGTCGTGGTGCGTTCCTGCTCTATATCCTGTTCCTGCAATTGGCGAGCGCACATCACCTGCTCGCTGATCCGGGTGTCAGCACGGCATGGAAGGTCGTCAACACCAGCTACTTCATGTATTTCGCCGTGCTGGCATCGATGATCCATGGCCTCACCATTCCGGGCGCCATCGAAGTTGCGCAACGCGCGAAAGGCTATAACAACGGCTTGTTCGAATGGCTGCGCAAAGCGCCATGGGGCAATCCGGTGTTCTCCGGCATGTTCATATCGCTTATCGGCTTCGGCTTCCTGGGTGGTATCTCGGGCGTCATGATGGGTACCGAGCAGCTCAACATGATCATTCACAACACGATCTACGTGCCGGGGCACTTCCACGCCACCGTCGTTATCGGCACCACGCTGTCGTTCATGGCCCTGACCTATTTCCTGATCCCGGTGCTGTTCCGGCGCGAAATGATCAATCCTGGTCTCGCCAAGTTCCAGCCCTATATGTTCGGCCTGTCGATGTACTTCTTCTGCCTGGTCATGATGGGTGCGGGTACGCTGGGCGTTTCGCGGCGCCACTGGGATATGGCCTTCAGCGGTGCCGCCATGGCATACGAGTGGCCGGGCGCGGCATACCTGATGATGGGGCTGGTTGGCGTGGCAGGTATTGCCGCCATTGCTGGAGGCGCCATCTACATCTACATCACGGTCGGCTCGCTGCTTTGGGGCAAGAAACTGGACACCGGTGCGGTAAGCGCCAAGTTCACGCCGATCCCGCCAACCGCGCCAACTATTGTTGCGCAATCGTACGGTTCCGCCGGCTTTGCCGCACCCGGCACCTTCGTGATGGCGATGGTGTTCCTGGTCTCGTTCGTGCTCTACTACTTCATCAACTGGAAATATCTGTCGCAGGTCTGGGGCCTTAGCTAGGTCTTGTGCCTCACACCAACCGGAGACCCACGACCATGAACACGATGCTGAGCACAAAGAATGTCACGGAGGCATCCGCAATTCGCATCGCCCGCGACGTGCTTGGACTGTTCAAGCTGCGCATCGGGTTCATGATCATGATTACCGCATTGGTCGGCCTGGCGGTAACACCGGGTGAAGCATTGGGGCTGTCGAAAGCGCTGGCCGTGATGGTTTCATCGGCCAGTGCAGGAGCGTTCAATCAATATTACGAACACGATAGCGATCGCCTGATGGCTCGAACGCGGGGCCGTGCCTTTGTCACCGGTGCGCTGCCGCATTCGCCCGCGTGGCTGGTACTGATTGCGCTGCTCCTGGCAGTTGCAGTCGGCGCCGCCGGCTTGTTGCTGAATCCGGTCTCGGCGGCATTCGTTTTTCTTGGCGCGTTTTTCTATGCCATCGTCTATACCGTCTGGCTGAAGCGCCGCAGTTGCTGGAATATCGTCATCGGCGGACTGGCGGGCAGCTTTGCAGTGCTGGCCGGCGCGGCGGCGGTCAATCCTGCGCTCGGCCCACTTCCGTGGCTGCTCGCGGCGGTGTTGTTCCTGTGGACGCCACCACATTTCTGGAGTCTCGCGATTGCCAATCAGGCCGAGTATGAAGCCGCGGGCGTGCCGATGTTGCCGGTGGTGGTGGGTACCGCACGCGCCGCACGCATCGTGTTGTGGAGCACAATCGCACTCGCCGTGACCGCCCTGCTACCGGTGTTTTTCGGTGCAGGCGTGATCTACTTTACCGGAGCACTCGTCGGCGGCGGACACTTCGTTCACAAAGCGTGGCGGCTGGCGCATGCGCCGACCCGCAAGACCGCGATGGGGTCATTCTTTGCCTCATTGGTACAGTTGAGCCTGCTGCTCGCCGCCGCGACGCTCGACAGCCTCCTGCGCTAAACGCGCGGCAAGACAGCGGCCATGTCAGTTCAGCTCAACGCGGCTCGCAAGGGTACGCGATTCATATGCGCGAGACTGCTGGCAATGAATCTGCTGGCCATTGCCTTCATGGCCTGTCCCGCCCATGGCGCGCCGTCAGAAAATGGCAGTGCGGTCCCTGATTCTGCATCCGTTTCGGCAACCAAAGGGGAAACTCCCGCAACCGTCGGACTCGAGCAGACCGCCGCATTGCGCATGAGCCAGGCGGCGATCGGCAGCAAGGTCAGCGATTTCACGTTACTCGACCGTGAAGGCCGGCCGGTCCGGTTGTCAAGTTATCGCGGCAAACCGCTGCTGGTGAGCTTTATCTACACTGCGTGCTTTCAAGTCTGTCCTCTCACCACCCGATCGCTGCAAAGCGCGGTCGAAGCCGGCCGCGATGTGTTCGGCACCAATCAGTACAACATCGTCAGTATCGGTTTCAATCAGCCCGCGGATACACCCCAAGCCCTGAAGGCCTTCGCCCTCCAGCACCGCATCAATCAACCCAACTGGGAGTTTCTGAGTCCCCACGCCTCAATCGTCGAATCACTCGCGCGCGAATTCGGTTTCAGTTACGCGGCAACCCCTGCCGGTTTTGATCATGTGCTCCAGGTGACCATGCTTGACGCAGAAGGTCGAGTTTATCGGCAGATCTATGGCGAAGAGCTCAACGCCGATTCATTGGGCGAACCGCTGGTGCAATTGATGCGCAATGCGCCGGTCGCGCAGCAACTGAAGCTGGAAGACCTGATCGATCGTGTGCGTATTCTGTGCACCGTGTACGACCCCAAGACCGGCAAATACCGATACAAATACGATTTGATCATCGAAATCGCGGGCGGCGTCACCTTCGCGCTGGCAATGCTCTGGTTTTTTCTCGCCGAATGGCGTGCGCGCTGGCTTGCGCGGCGCGCGCAACGCAATCCGCGCGTAACAAAAACTGAAGCGCCAGCTTGATGCCCGTCAATCTGACCCATTAAATCAATCACGGCTTTCAGTAGCGTGTCATCCCGGTCGGGTTTCCGACCGGCAATCAAATCAGCCATGCTCAACATACTTCAGTCCGTCACGCAGCGCGCATTTCTCACCGTTGAACGAATTTTTAACGCATTCTTTGGTGAACGGCTGAACCCGTTCTACTACCTCGGCGCGATCACCTATTTTCTGCTCTGGATCGTGATCGTTACCGGCCTTTATCTGTACGCTTTCTTTGAAACCAGCGTAGTCAACGCGTATGCCTCGGTGGAGGCATTGACCCACGGTCAGCGCTACATCGGCGGCGTCATGCGCAGCGTTCATCGCTACGCCTCGGACGCACTGGTGCTGGGTATGGTTTTGCACCTCTTCCGCCACTTCACGTTTGATCACCACCGCGGATTCCGCTGGTTTTCCTGGGTTTCCGGTGTGGCGTTGCTTTGGCTCACCTATGCCTCGGGCGTCAACGGCTACATGCTGCCGTGGGATCGTCTTGCGCAGTTCGTGGTCACCGTCACCACGGAATGGTTCGATGTATTGCCAGTGATTGGCGGCTCGATGACACGCAATTTCATTACCAACGCCAATGTCAGCGACCGGCTGTTTTCACTGCTTTCGTTTATTCATATCGGACTCCCGCTCACGGTGATGGCTGTCCTTTGGATTCACACGCAGCGCGTTCCCGGCGCCAGGACCAATCCGCCGCGCCCGCTCATGTACGGCATTGTCGCCACCATGATCGTCCTTTCCTTTATCAAGCCCGCGGTCAGCCTGCCCCACGCGGATATGTCGACCATGCCGGCCCTGGTTGAATTCGACTGGTTCTATCTGCCTGCGTATGCACTCATCGATGGCTGGGGGCCGACAAAGACCTGGCTGCTCGCCATCGGCGGCACGCTGTTGCTGGTTGCGCTGCCGTGGCTGCCCCCGCGGTTTGCCGGCAAGCAAAAGCAATGGAACCTGGCATTGCATCCTGATGACCGCATTATCGCCGTGCGCACCGGCGAGACCCTGCTTGATGCCGGACTGCGCGAGGGGTTGCCGATGCCGTTCGAATGCCGCAATGGCGGTTGCGGTGTCTGCAAATGTACGTTGCTGCACGGCAAGGTTGCCCTGCAACCGTATCAGGAATCGGTGCTGACCAAAGACGAGCGCGCGGCTGGCAAGACGCTGCTTTGTTGCGCCGAGGCGTTGAGTGACGTCGAGATTGAATATGTGCCGCAGGCCGGTGCGAGGGCATTGCCGGTCAGACAATATGTCGCCCGGGTAACAAAGCTTGAACTTCTCGCGGAAGACGTCATGCGCCTTTGCGTGCAGATTGAAGGCGGCACGCCACTTAATTTCCACGCCGGGCAGTACATCAACATCGTACTTGCCGATGGCGCAAAACGCAGCTTCTCGTTCGCGACCTCACCCGAATCCACCCGTGCAGGAGAAATCGAGCTGCATGTGCGGCGGGTTGTCGGCGGCCGATTCACGACACAGGTTTTCGCGACGATGCAGGTCGGCGACGCGCTCAAATTCGAGGGGCCGATGGGTGCCTTCACGCTGCGCGAAGACAGCGACAAGCCCATTGTTTTTGTTGCCGGCTCCACCGGATTTGCGCCGGTGAAGAGCATGCTCGAACATGCCTTCCAAATCGATCTGAAACGCCAAATGATCCTGTACTGGGGCGTGCGCAGCCGGCGCGATCTTTACCTCGGCGAACTGGCCGGACAATGGGCACGCGAGCACGCCAATTTCACCTTCGTGCCGGTGCTGTCCGAGCCGCATCCCGAAGACCAATGGACCGGCCGTACCGGTCTGGTTCATGAGGCGATCCTCGCCGACTTCCCGGATCTTTCCAGGCACCAGGTATATGCATGCGGTTCGGTACAGATGGTCGAAGCCGCGTACCCGGCCTTTGTCAAACGTGGCATTTCAAGCGACGATTGTTTCTCGGATGCTTTTCATTTGGCCCCTCAGCGTCCGCTTAATGCCGGCAACGCGGAAATGGTGAAACTCGGAGGCTCGAATGTCTAGCCCGTTACCGGCACCAGTACGCTATCTCCTGCAGGTGCTCGCCTATGCCGCATTTGCTGCCTTCATCGGCTACTTTTCAACCTCGCCTGTTTATAGACAACTTGCCGACGACGAAGCGGTGGTGAAGCTCTCGTTTAGTCACTCCGCGCAATTGAAACAGGTTTGCCGCGAGCGAAGCGAGGCGGAACTGGCCAAGCTTGCGCCAAATATGCGAACCAAGCTCGACTGCCCGCGCGAACGGGCCAACGTGGCGGTCGAACTCGACATGGACGGCAAGTCGCTTTATCGCATCGACACGCCGCCCTCGGGATTGCACAAAGATGGCGCCGCCACGGTCTACCGCCGCCTGTCCATTCCCGCGGGCCGGCACGTATTCCTTGCACGACTTGCCGACGGGCCGACCGGGTCATTCGATCATCGTCACGAAGCCACCATGGAATTGGCGCCCGGCCAGGTGCTGATCGTCGATTTTCTGACCGGCAGTGGGGGATTCGTGTTTACGCACGGAAAATGAGTGGCGATGGCCACCGCTCTTTCCGCACTGCGCATCGCTGATGAAGGCCTGACCGGCGTATTCGATCGCGCCTTTGCACCCGCCAACAACCCGTGGCGGCATCTGGGCGCCCTGGCATTTCTTTGCCTGGTCATCTCGGTGGTCAGTGGAATCATTGCCTTTGCGCTATACGACACCAGCGTCGCCGGCGCATACGATTCAGGCTTGCGACTGCAAAACGATCCGTTACTGCTCGGCCGGCTGCTGCGCGGTATGCATCGATATGCGGCCGATGCGTTCATGGCGTTGACGGTACTGCACCTCGTGCGCGAAGCGTTGCGCGGGCATTATCGCGGCGTCCGCTGGTTCTCATGGCTAACGGGCGTTCCTTTGCTATGGATGCTGTGGCTTACCGGCATTACCGGCCTGTGGCTGCTTTGGGATGAACGCGCGCTTTACAGCGTGACCGCGGCGGCCGAGTGGCTTCAGGCGCTGCCACTCTCATCGGATCTGCTGGCCCGAAACTTTCTCACCGCGGACACCCTCAACGATCGCTTCTTCTCGCTAATCCTGTTTGTGCATATCGGCGTACCGCTACTGTTACTCGCGGCCGTATGGGTACATGTGGAGCGCATCTCCCTGCCGCGCATTTGGCCGCCCCGTTCTCTGACGACGGGGAGCCTCGTTATGCTCGCACTGCTTGCGTTGTCGGTGCCTGCGGAAAGCCTGGGTCCAGCCGATACCGGTCACGCGGTCGCGCAGCTCTCGCTTGACTGGTTTTATCTCTTCCCCCATCCCCTGGTCGATGCGATTTCCGCGCAATGGGTTTGGCTGTTGGCCGCAGTACTGACTGTCGCGCTAGCCATATTGCCGTGGGTTCGCCGGCCTGGCGCGAAGAAGGAATTGCTGGCCCGGGCCGCCCGCGTCGACCTGGCCAATTGCAACGGTTGTGCGCGCTGCGCGGCGGATTGTCCATTTGGCGCGGTGGTGATGATTCCGCGGCAGGATCAGCGCAACCACCCGCAACAGGCGTCAGTAATCAGCGATCTATGCGCGGCATGTGGCATCTGTGTGGGTGCGTGCCCCTCGTCAACGCCATTCCGGCGCATCGAAGATATCGTTTCCGGCATCGAGATGCCCGATATGCCGATCGCCGGTCTGCGTCAGCAACTGCAGCAGAAACTTGCCGGCCTGAGTGGAAGTAGCAAGGTCGTGGTTTTCGCCTGCCGATTGGCGGCGAACTTCGAATCGCTGGCCGACACCTCGACGACAGTGATACCGCTGGAGTGTGCCGGCATGTTGCCGCCATCGTTCTTCGAATACGCCACCCGCATGGGCGCATCAGGCACGGTGGTAGCAGGCTGCCGGGAAGCTGATTGCGAATATCGGCTGGGCGACCTATGGGTGCAAGAGCGCTTGAGGGGCGCTCGCGCGCCGAGGCTGCGCGCCGCCGCGCAGCGCGACCGTTTTGCGGTAGTCTGGGCGGGGCGCGAGATCGATCGCGTCAAAGCCGCCATTGCAACATTGCATGCCGACGCCCGATTGAATCCCGCCAAAATGAATCCAGCGACCGGCCCTGCAGTTGCCTTCAACGAGGTACAGCATGATTGACCCCAGATCACTCCAGGCGGCATTCGGCAACGGAACCACTGCTTCAAATACATTCGCAGCATCAGAGGCGAATTTTCTTTTCGATCTTGCCATGCCGCAGGATTCGCGAAAACCGATGGCGATGGCCTGGCTTGGCCTCGGCATGCTGGCGCTGCTGGCCTCCGGCCTGTTCTCGATCCTGCTGGTGCTATCGCGCACACCACAGTTGCAGACGCTTTTTCCGGTGGCCGATTTTTTTCGTGTGGCGCTGGTCGTGCACGTCGATCTCTCGGTGCTGGTGTGGTTTCTCGCTTTCGGCGGCGCGCTCTGGACCATGAGCGGCACACCACGTTTCACTCCATTGGCCTGGTGTGCGTTCGCCCTCTCGGCGCTCGGCACGATCACCATGAGCGCGGCACCGTTTGTCGAGCGCGCCACGCCGGTAATGGCCAACTATGTGCCGGTACTGGATGGGCCGGTGTTTCTCGCCGGCCTCATATTGTTCGGCGCAGGCATCGCGCTGCTCTGCCTGCGCTCTATGCTGGCAGCCGCACCGGTGGGGTTGCGAATCAGCGGGGACGGTGCACTTCGTTTCGGGCTCAATGCGGCACTGGTGTCATGCGCGGTCGCGGCGTTCGCGTTTGCCTGGTCCTGGGCCGTGGTCCCGCGGGAACTGGATGCGCGGATCTACTATGAACTGGTGTTCTGGGGAGGCGGCCACGTACTCCAGTTCGCCTACACATTGCTGATGCTGGTGAGTTGGGTCTGGCTTGCATCGGCCCTTGATACAGGCGCGACCTCGCGTTTATCCATGCGTTTTTCCACGCGTTTTCCATTGTCTCCGCGGGTCGTAACCTTGCTATTTGCCATCGCATTGCTTGCCGTGTTCCTGACGCCAATCACCTATCTTGCGTACGACGTTACCTCCGTCGAGCACCACCGCATGCAGACTTTGCTGATGCGCTTCGGCGGCGGCCTGGTCATTGCGCCGATTGCGCTGGCGGTGTTGTGGTCCCTGCGGTCGGCACAGGGCATGTCCGTTGAAATGCGCCCGTTGCGCACCTCCCTCATTGCCTCGCTGGTGTTGTTTTCCGCGGGCGGCATCATCGGATTCCTGATCACCGGTAACAACGTACGCATTCCCGCGCACTATCATGGTTGTATCGTCGGCGTCACACTGGCGATGATGGGAGTTGTCTATCACCTGCTGCCGCGTCTCGGTTTTGCGGCGCCCAAGTCGCTGGCCGCGATCTGGCAGCCCGTCATCTACGGCGCCGGCCAGTTGATGCACATTGTCGGCTTGGTCTGGTCGGGTGGCTACGGCGTGCAGCGCAAGGTCGCCGGTGCCGATCAGGTATTGCGTACCACGCAGGAGACCTTTGGCATGGGGCTGATGGGACTCGGCGGCCTGATTGCGATCATAGGCGGCGTGATGTTCCTGCTCATCGTTCTGCGTTCGTTGCGCCGACAGGAAGCGAGCTGAGCGATGGAGACATTACCTGCATCTTCAGCACCAACCGGCGAATCGTCGACGCGCGGGCTTCGGACTACCGGCACCATTGGCGCATTGCTGGCGCTGGCCATTCTCGGTACCAGCATGCTGCTGCGCCTCGCGACTTTTTTCGGCACCGATGGCCATTCAATTACGACGTTGTCGCCGCAACTTGAGGGGGCATTGCGCTTGACGCACCGCCTGACTGCATCCGGCGTTGGTTTGCTGGCAATATATACCGTGATCCTGTGCTGGACTCGCCGGCCGTTACCATCGCAATTGGTCAAGCCGATCGCATGGATGGTGGCTGCAACGGTTTTCCTCGCCGTGATTGGCCCACTGACAACGGGCTACCAGATCACCGCGGTGACGGTCAGCAACGTGGTGGGCGGCATGGTACTGCTGATGGCGTTCGTGTGGCTACGGGAGTCAGTGAGTTTCGATCCACGGCCGCGCAAGCCGATCGAGCCCCTGCTTCGCGCCACTATCTTCGTCTTCTTGCTGCATGTCGCCACCGGTGCCGCCGCGAGCGCCAGCGAAATGCACGGCATACGCTGGTTCGCTTTCCTGCATCTTGGGACCGCCCTGTTATCGACAATGTTCATTGGCGCTACATTGTGGTACAGGCGGTGTGATCGATTGATGGCCAGGCGCGTCGCTGTGACCGCATGGTTGACGGTAACGCTGCTGATGCTCGGCTTTCTAATGATGTGGCTTGGCGCGCGGCCGACCTGGCTGGCTTTTGTGCATGGCATGCTTTCGCCGTTACTCGCGATCCCCCTTGCATCAATGGCGGCGCGCGATTCGCCGAAAAACGAGCATGGCATTTGATGCAACGCAAGGTAGCGGAAAAACAAGTAGATAGAGTCGAGATGTAACGACAGGAAATGCACGATCACGAGGGTCTTTGAGGAAGGTGACGTATGAAAAAGCTGGCGTTGGCCGCATTGGCGGCATTGATGGGGAATCTTGTGGCGGCACACGCAGCACCAATCGACGAAGCGTCGATTGCGCGCGGTGGGCGCCTGTACGACAATTGGATCCGGGAGGCAAAGGAACAACTCCCCGCTGAGTCGCATCCGGGCTTCGCCACCAAACCCGGCGTCGTCCCTAATGTCTCAGACACGTGGCGTTGTACCGAATGCCACGGCTGGGATTACAAGGGCAATCATGGCTTCGTCGGCATTCGCGCCCGCGTCGGCAGTGATCCCGCCGCGATTGTGTCGGTGATGAAAAACCCGACGCACCGCTACGCAGACCTGATGCGCGAAAGTGATCTGCTTGACCTGGCGAAATTCGTCAGCCGCGGACAGACCGACCTGAAGGCCGCCATCGAGTCAGGGCGCCGCGGAAAAACACCGGACGCGTCCTCGGTGAAGACCTATAGTACGATTTGCGCGGGCTGTCACGGCCTCGACGGTGCGCAGTTGCGCGAGGCCATGCCGATCGGCGATTCTGCGCGGCAGCGACCCTACGAAGTGCTGCATGTAATCCTTTACGGGCATCCCGGCGGCGCCATGCCCGCCCTCAGCGCATTGGGGCCGGATGTCGCAACGCGGATGCTGGCATACGTGCAAACGTTGCCGTCGGTAAATCTGCCCGCCTCAATCGCGCGCGGAGGCCGTTTGTACGACGACTGGCAGGTCGAAGCGGGCGCACGGCGCCAGTCATTGCCGCATCCCGCGTATCCCGCGACTGCGTACTTTGCCAAAGACGCACAGCTTACCTGGCGCTGCAAGGAATGCCATGGTTTTGACTACCAGGGTAACCAAGGCGACTATGCGAGTGGAAACCATGCCACCGGCATCAAAGGAATTCGCGGCATGGTGGGCGCCGATCCGGCACGAATCGCCACTATCCTGCGCGATCCCAAACACCAATATGGCGCCGTGCTGAAGACCCGCGACCTGCAGGACCTGGCGAATTTCGTCAGTGCCGGACAGGTCGACATGAATGCCGCCATCGACCGTCAGAGCCGTCGTATACGCGGCGACGCCGCGCGTGGCGGTGCGCCGTACGTTACCCTCTGCGCCAACTGCCACGGCGTCGATGGCTACCTTATCGCCACACGGCCTCTTGGCCGGTCGGTCAAGACGAATCCGTGGGGAAGCCTGCACACGATCGTCAACGGTCATCCCGACGAAAAGATGCCCGCGCTGAGAGAACTGGGCATGCCATTGCTGCTGGATATCCTCGCGCACGTGCAGGGGTTTCCGGAAAGCCGCTAGTCCACGAACTACCCACCAGCAGTATTTGCCCGACAATGTTCTCACCGGCTCCCGCAATGGGAGCCAGCTTCATTTCGCATCCCAACCCGGAAGACATCGCAAGGATGGCCAACGCGAACGTCCGGTGGAAATGAAGACTACGACGTGAACCCGGTCAAATTGACGTGGCCACCGGCAGACCGCCGTCTTATACGCCACAATGAGGCATAATGTCCCCGAAAATAGCGGTCGTCCACACCGCAATCCAGCCCGAAGAGCGACACTGCACCGGAGCGCATTTGACCACCAGTCCCGAAATTCCCGTCCATGACTTTCTGGCCAATATTCCGCTGCTGCGAGATGCGTCGCCAGAAGAGATCGAGCGCATGGCCGCCGGCACCCGGCGCGTTTACGCGCAAAAAGGCGAAGCGCTGTTCCGGCGCGGCGATCCTTGCGAGGGCTTCTGGATTGTGCTTTATGGGCAGATAAAGCTGTTGGTCACCTCGCCACAGGGAATGGAAAAGGTCATCGAAATCGTCGGCCCGGGCCTGACGTTCGGTGAGGCCATCATGTTCACCGAGACCGCTTGCGTGGTCAACGCGCACGCGCTGGCCGATTCGCTACTACTGCATGTTTCGAAGAAAACCGTGTTTGCCGAGCTTGAGCGCAATCCGGCTTTCGCCCGAAAAATGCTGGCCGGCCTGAGCCGCCGGTTGCACGGCCTGATTCGCGATGTGGAGTCGTATTCAATGCGTTCGGGTACCGAGCGGGTCATCGGCTTCCTGATGCGTAACGACACCAGTGAAAACGATGAAGAGAGCAACGAGGCCACGGTAACGTTGCCCGCCAGCAAAGTGACCATCGCCTCGCGACTCAATCTGACACCGGAACATTTCTCGCGCATCCTGCACGACCTTTCCGCCGCCGGGCTCATCGAGGTCAGCGGAAAAACGATCCACGTGCCTGATTTGAAGCGCTTGCGCGATTTCCAGGGCTGACGTCGGGATTTCTCGATCGTTTGCAGGCGGCGACTGCAGCAAATCCCTCCGGCGCCACGCAACAAATGTAGCGCACGAAATTGCGTGCAATTACAAAACACTAGCACTGGCGAGGCTTTCAGGCCGTTTCATGCCCGAAAGGCGCACCAGTGCTTGAGTTTCATTGGAAAACTTATAAGCTCGTCATTCCAGCGCGGGCTGAAGTCCAGTCCGCTTGTCTCGTCAAGATCTTGGGAGGACTGGGTCCTGCCACGGAAACCGCTGCATCTGTTTCCGGTTCGTCAGGCACGTCCCACGGGACGCGAAACCCCTGTCTTACCCTGCGCAGGGACGACATACTGCCGCGCTGCCTCGGCACACAAAAAGAATGGAAGCAACCGGCGGGAGAGCCGATTGCTTCCAAATCACTCACTTCAACGTCAATCAGAGCGTCAGGATCCAGCCAATCAGGCTCTTCAGATCTTCGTCGCTGATTTTTTCTTTCGGGTTCGGCGGCATGGGAATCGGACCCCACACACCCGCGCCCCCGGTCCGCACCTTTTGCATCAGCAGGTCAACCGCCTTCGCATTGGGTTTGTATTTGGCCGATACGTCTTTGTACGCGGGACCGACCAGTTTCTTGTCCGGCAGATGGCAGGCGTTGCAGGCGGCTTTCGCCATGATGGCAGTGGCCGCCTTGGCATCGATTGCCGCGGAGGTGTTGGCGCTCACGCCGAGTGCCACCACCAGTGCGGCGACGAATGATACTTTTTTCATTGGTAACTCCTGAAGGCTAGTAGATGTCGTGCTGCGTGTTGTGGACATTGAAGTGGCCGGTCGGGGTGATCAGGCGCGGGTCCTTGATGACGGCCTTCAACTTCAGTGTCTTGTCATCCACCACAACAATGGCCGATTGCTGGTTCTTGGCACTCCACACGCTGAACCAGACTTCATCGCCAGCCTTGTTGTACTCGGGCTGCACCACGCGCTTGGCGCCGTCGGTCACGCCCGCCCATTCGGCGATCGGCAATGCCTTGAACCCCTTGTCGAGATTATTGATGTCGTACACCGCGATCGACTGGCTGATTTTCGGATCGGGATTCAGCGGTGTATCGACCCACAGGTTCTTCGAATTCGGATGGGTCTTCAGGAACAGCGAACCGCCACCTTGACCTTTGAGTTCCGCGACCATCTTCCACGCATACTGCTTGTGCTTCTCCGGGTCAGTGCCGATCAGGGCGATGGTCTCGTCACCCAAGTGTCCCGTCGACCACACCGGACCAAACTTCGGGTGAATGAAATTCGCGCCGCGTCCCGGATGCGGAATCTTGCCCACATCCACCAATGCCGCGCGCTTGCCGGTCTTGGCATCCACGACCGCGATCTTGTTCGACTGGTTGGCGGCGACCATCAAGTAGCGCTTGGTGGAATCCCAGCCACCGTCATGCAAAAAGCGCGCGGCCGGCACTTCGGTCATCTTCAGATTGTCGAGGTCGGAGTAATCGACCATCAGGATCTTGCCGGTCTCTTTCACGTTGACGATGAACTCGGGCTTGAAGTGCGAGGCCGCGATCGCTGCCACGCGCGGCTCGGGATGGTATTCCTGCGTATCCACGGTCATGCCGCGGGTGGCGACAATCTTCAGCGGCTCGAGCGTATTGCCGTTCATGATCACGAATTGCGGTGGCCAATAGGCACCGGCGATGGCGTATTTGTCCACGTAGCCTTTGTACTTGGACGTATCGACACTACGCGCTTCCAGGCCGATGCGGATCTCGGCGACGGTGCCGGGTATTTCCATCCACAAGTCAATGAGGTTGATCTTCGCGTCGCGACCGATCACAAACAAGTAGCGGCCCGAGGCGGACATCCGCGAGATATGCACGGCGTACCCGGTCTTGATGATGGTGATGATCTTCTTTGAGTTGCCGTCGATCAGCGCGACTTCGCCGGTATCACGCAACGTGGTCGAGAAAATGTTGTCGATATCGAACTTGTTCAATTTCCGGGTTGGCCGTTTTTCCGGAGCGATGAGGACCTTCCACGACGCCTTCATTTCTGGCATGCCATATTCCGGCGGTGTAGGTGGTTCCTGCTGGATGTAGCGCGCCATCAGGTCAACCTCATCATCGGTAAACTCACCCGACGTTCCCCAATTCGGCATGCCGGCGGGTGAGCCGTATTTGATGAACACCTTGAGGTACTCGGTACCCGAGGCGAGCGTCTTGTCGGTGGTCAGCGGCTTGCCGGTCGCACCTTTGCGCAGCACGCCGTGGCAACCCGCGCAACGCTCGAAGTAAATCTTGCGCGCCTTGTCGAACTCCGCCTTGGTCATTTGCGGCGCTTTTGGATTGACGTTCTGATGCATGTCGGCATCGGCCAATGGCGAGCCGCCAGCCTGATACTTCACTTCGGCGGGTGATACATGGCCTTTCGATGAATCGGCCGCCGGAGCGGGTGCAGGCGCTTGCGCGAATGCGGCGCCGGCGGCGACTGCCGCAGCGAATGCGAGAGGCGCGAACTTCATGAGGTTGAATACGCTGGGCATATTGGCTTCCTGGATTGGGTGGTGAGTGGAATTTCGTTTCCGTTGCGTCAACGGTTGCGTTAACCGTCTCAATTTCTACTGCCAAGAACATCGCCGCGCGGAGGCAAAGCATCCTTCATCGCGCGCGCGCTCACCTTGAGATGCCTTAAGGTTCGCGCGTTCTCACTAATTCGTATTTTCAGTGCAGGCAGGGACGATGGTAATGAATGTGCAATCTCTAGCACTGGCGCGCCGTTTCAAGCCTTTTCGCCCCAACCGCCGCACCAGTGCTTGTGTTTACGATACTTCTCGAGACAACATTTCCGTTCGCCCTGAGATTCGAAGGGCATTTGAGCCGGTAGGCCTTCGATATCTCAGGGCGAACCGTGACTAAGCAAACAGTACTGGGACCTGATTCTGCAAGCTCAACTGCGGTTGAGCGGTAACTATCCCCAACCGTGTAATATCGATCCTCGGCAATAACCGGGCGGATGCCGGCGCCAACTACCTCGATTGCTTTGTCCATGTTAATTCGTATCGTCATGTACATTTTGGCTGCGCTGCTATTGGGTGCGCATTTTCTGCGCGCCAGCAACTGGGTGTTGGTGGTTATTTGTCTCGCTGCACCGTTTACCTTTCTCTACCGGCGCAAGCTCAGCCTCGTTTTTCTGCAGGCTTTCGCCTACGGTGCAGCCGCCAACTGGTTATACACCGCCTGGCAGCTGGTTCAGACGCGCCAGTCACTCAATCAGAGCTGGACGCTCGCGGCGGCGATACTCGGCGCGGTCGCGCTGTACAGCTTGCTGACGGGCCTGCTGCTCAACTCGCGCGTGATGCACGAGCGTTTCGTCAACTGACCGGCGCCAGGCTTCCGGGGCTTTGACCCGCTCGACCTTGATCGGACCATCCTTGGCTTTGACGCCTTGGCGTGTTTGCCCTTCTACGGCTTTGCCGGCAGGCGAGGCGAAGGACGCCGACCATCGATGATATGCAGGACACCCAGAATGGGGTGACGCAGCAGCATGCGCGGTCCTGCCCAGCACATCACGACCCTTACCCGCTCGCGCATGCCGGTGCTGTAGCAATGGACCAGGCAATTGGTGCAAGTCGGCTTGGCGTCGCCGAAGACACAGCGCTCCAGCCTGCGGCTCGCGTATTCCCGCAGTTCATTACAGCTTGCGCAAAGCGGCGCCCGCGGCTCGTGTTCGTGTTCGTGGGCGCGGCAGTACATGCGCAGCATGGCGTCTATCGTTTTCAATTCGCGCGCACGGCGCTCCAAGCGCTTATCGGTGGTGAATTCGATTATCTGATTGGTCATGAATGTGTCCTGTTCCCGGTCTTTCGCGGATTATTATGCGCCGGGGCCGCGTGGCATCCGCCTGGATTCAAGCGCCAAGAATACAAAAAGCCGCAACCCGCTCGCGCCGGCCACGGCTTCAATACGTCGTGAAATCAACGCCTACTTCTTCGCCATATTGCCAACGAACGTATTCGCCACCAGCGGCTTGGCATCGACCTGCGCAACGTGGCAGGTGTTGCATTGGTAGCGTTCCATCGAGGTGACTTTCTTCAAGCCGTCGCTGCTGGTGGTCAAGTGACTGTCGAGAAGCCTGGGGGACTTCTTCGCCACATAATTTTCCAAGCCATGGCAATCGAGACACTGGTTTTCCGTCACTGTAATTTCATCGAAATTATCGGTGGCATGCGGCACCAGTGGCGGCTGCCCCTTGAAGGTTCGCACGATGAGTTTCTGCATGCCGGGCTTTTTGCCGGGATAGACTTTTTCAACGGGCGCCTTGTCGACCGTCGCCGCGCCTTCGCCGCGCAGGGTTTGGACACTGGCGGGTTGCTGGGCAATACTCCAACCCGAAATCGCGGCCAGTGCTGCGGCCAGAATAATCGTGACGGACCTGTTCATGATCGTCTCCCTTCACATCGTAAAAGTTGAAATTCGAAAAAGACACAAAGAAAACTTTCCTATTTGCTCGCCACCGGCGCCATCGCCTGCGCGGGGCGTGAAACATTTATCACCCTGTTGCCAAATCGCGTGCCGAATGTAAAAACGTCTTTCGAGCATACGTCGATGCATCGTCCGCAGTTGGTGCAGTTGACATCCAGAATCACCGGGCCCGCGCCCTTAAGCCCTTTCAATGCGGGCATGATCACATGCGGTTCCGGGCATATCACCACGCAGTCCATGCAATCGTTACAGGCGGCGCGATTTGCGGCTGTCACGCGAACGATACTAAATTTTCCGAGCAGGCTGTAGAACGCGCCGACCGGACACAAGCGACCGCACCAGCCATCCTTCACCACGAACAGGCTGAAGAGGAACACCGCCAGAATGACCGCCCATGCGGCACCAATGCCAAAGATCACGCCGCGATGGAACATCGAGACCGGGTTCACCAGTTCCCACGCGATCGTGCCGGTGCTCAATGCCAGCACCAGCGTCATGGCCAGAATCCAGTAGCGTGTTTGCCGCGATATGTGCGCACCACCCTTGATGCCGAAGCACTCGCGCAACCATCCCGCCGCGTCGGCGACCATGTTCACCGGGCATACCCATGAGCAAAACACACGTCCGCCCACCAGCATGTAGAACACGAGCACGATAACCGCGCCGATGAAGGCCTTCGTTTCGGGCACATGCCGCGTCAGAAGCGATTGCAGCAGGATGTAAGGATCCGCCAGCGGCAGGAAATTCAGCGTGTAGCTGAAGGTGAGATTGCCCTTGATGATCCACACGCCCAGCAACGGGCCGAGCAGGAACAGGCCGAGTATCGACACCTGCGACACGCGCCGCAACACCAGCCATTTGTGGGCGCCCCACCAGCCCTTGGCGGCCAAGGCGTCAGCGCCGGCGCTCACAGCTTGTTTCCTTGCAATGCACGCGGCATCGGCGGCTTTGTGCCGGGCGCCGCCGGCGCGGTGTCGCCAGTCGGATTCAACCCACGCCCCGATTCGTAGCGCTGGCCTTCGGGCAGATTGTAGTGATGCTCGATATCCGGCGCGACCAGACTGGCGCCCTCTTTGTCTTTTTCGATCCAACCCAGGCGGTAATGCTTGCCCGGCTCGCCCTTGGCGATACTGATCGGAAATACCTTGATGGCGGCCGCTTCCAGTACGCAGGATTTCTCGCATTTACCGCAGCCGGTACAGTGTTCGGAATGCACGACCGGAATAAACAGCGCGTGCTTGCCGGTGCGCGGGTTGATCTGCTGCTCAAGCGTGATGGCTTTGTCGATCACCGGACAAACGCGATAGCACACGTCGCAGCGCATGCCGAGGAAATTGAGGCAGTTCTCCTGGTCCACCAGCACCGCAAGGCCCATCTTCGCCTTGTTGATGTCGGTCAGTTGATGGTCCAGCGCCCCGGTCGGGCAGGCCTTGACGCACGGAATGTCTTCGCACATCTCGCAAGGCAATTGGCGCGCGATAAAGTAGGGCGAGCCGGTGGCGACCGCTTCCTCTGGTTTGGCGAGGCTGAGAATTTTGTAGGGACAATCGCGCACGCACAGACCACAACGGATGCAGGCGCCGAGGAAATCCTTGTCCGCCAGCGCCCCTGGCGGGCGAAGGGCCTGCGGTGGCAGCGCTTTCGACTGCTTGGCGTAAAGGCCAACGCCCAGCCCGAGCAGGCCCACGCCACAGGTCATGCGCGCGCCATCGAGCAGGAACTGCCGGCGCGCCGCTTGCGACGCGGCGGCAGTTTGGCCTTTTTTCTCAGCTTTCATGATGAATGCCAGGTCTCGTTTGTCAGCGGACAACCTGCGTTGCCCGCCCACGCACATCCAGATTTCCTATGCGATCAAACCTTGACGATCTTGACCGCGCACTTCTTGAAGTCCGTCTCTTTCGAAATCGGGCAGGTCGCATCCAGTGTCAGCTTGTTCACCAAACGGTGCTCGTCGAAGAACGGGATGAATACCAGCCCATCGGGCATCTTGTTGCGGCCCTTGGTTTCGACGCGCAATTGGATCTCACCGCGCCGCGTGACGGCCTTGACGACGTCGCCCCGTTTCAACTCACGCTTCTTCGCATCATTCGGATTCATGAACACGACGGCATCCGGGAAGGCCTTGTAGAGCTCCGGCACGCGGCGCGTCATGGTGCCCGTATGCCAGTGCTCCAGCACGCGCCCGGTGCAAAGCCACAAGTCGTACTCAGCATCCGGTTCTTCGGCGGCGGGTTGATAGGGCAGCGCGATAATCAGCGCTTTGCCGTCCGGCTTGCCGTAGAACTTGACGCTCTCGCCTTTCTTGACGTATGGGTCATAGCCTTCGCGGAAACGCCACAGTGTTTCTTTGCCGTCGACCACCGGCCAGCGCATACCGCGGGTCTTGTGATAAGAGTCAAACGGCGCGAGATCGTGCGCGTGACCGCGCCCGAAGCCCGCGTATTCCTCGAACAAGCCCTTCTGCACGTAATAGCCGAACGCTGTCGACTCGTCGTTGCGATAGCCCTTGATGGCGTGACCGTTGGTTTTCTCGAGTTCGTCGAGCGGAAATTTGTTGACCTGGCCGTTGGCATACAGCACGTCATAAAGCGTCTTGCCGCGATACTCGGGCATCTTGGCCAGCAGTTCCTCCGGCCAGACTTCCTCAACCTTGAAGCGCTTGGAGAATTCCATGTACTGCCACAGATCGGATTTGGATTCGCCCGGCGCCTTGACCTGCTGGCGCCAGAACTGGCTGCGTCGCTCGGCGTTACCGAAGGCACCCTCCTTTTCCATCCACATGGCGGAAGGCAGTATCAGATCGGCGGCGAGGGCCGTCACGGTCGGATAGGCATCCGATACGACGATGAAATTTTCCGGATTACGGAAACCGGGATAGGTTTCGCCGTTGATGTTCGGCCCCGCCTGCATATTGTTGGTGGTGGTGGTCCAGTAAAAATTGAGCTTGCCGTCTTTCAGCATGCGGCTCTGCAATACCGCGTGATAGCCCGGCACGCCGTTGATCGTGCCCGGCGGCAGTTTCCAGATTTTCTCGGTGGCTTCGCGGTGGGCAGGATTCATCACCACCATGTCAGCCGGAAGGCGATGCGAAAACGTGCCGACCTCGCGCGCGGTACCACAGGCTGAAGGCTGGCCGGTCAGCGAGAATGGGCTATTACCCGGCTCGGAAATTTTGCCCACCAACAGGTGCACGTTGTAGATCATGTTGTTCACCCAGGTGCCGCGAGTGTGCTGGTTGAAGCCCATGGTCCAGTACGACGTAACTTTGGTTTTCGGATCCGCGTAGATCTTCGCCAGTTCCAAGAGTTTTTCCGGTGCCACGCCAGAGAGTTTGGACGTGTATTCCAGCGTGTATTCAGACACGAACTGTTTGAACTCGTCGAAGCTGATCGGGCTCATCTTGTCCGGCGCGCCCTTCGGTTTACCATCCGCGCCGGGATAGCCGTTATTGTTGGCTACCTGTTCAAGCGGATGATTCGGACGCAGGCCGTATCCGATGTCGGTGACGCCTTTGGTGAAATTGACGTGCTTCTTGACGAAGTCTTCGTTCACCGCGTTGTTCTGGATGATGTAGTTGCAGATGTAGTTGAGGATAGCCAGATCGGTTTGCGGTTTGAAGATGAGTTCCGAGTCGGCAACTTCGCAGGAACGATGTGTGAAGGTGGAAAGGACATTGACCCTGACATGCTTCGCCGACAGGCGGCGGTTGGTGATACGCGACCAGAGGATGGGGTGCATCTCGGCCATGTTGGAACCCCACAGCACGAACGCATCCGCGTGCTCGGCGTCGTCATAGCAACCCATCGGCTCGTCGATGCCGAAGGTGCGCATGAAGCCGGCGACGGCAGAGGCCATGCAGTGACGCGCGTTCGGATCGATATTGTTGGTGCGGAAACCGGCCTTGAAAAGTTTGACCGCCGCATAACCTTCCCAGATGGTCCACTGGCCCGAGCCGAACATGCCGATCGAAGTCGGACCTTTCGCTTTCAGTGCAGCCTTGCACTTCTCTTCCATGATGTCGAAGGCCTGTTTCCAGGTGACCGGCGCGAACTCGCCGTCCTTGTCGAACTTGCCATCCTTCATGCGCAGCAGCGGCGTGGTGAGACGATCCTTGCCGTACTGGATTTTCGCCAGGAAGTAACCCTTGATGCAGTTCAGCCCCTTGTTCACCGGGGCGTCGGGATCGCCCTGGGTTGCGACGATCTTCCCATCCTTGACGCCAACCAGTACGCCACAGCCGGTACCACAATATCTGCACACGCCTTTGTCCCAACGCACACCGTCTGCTCGCGGCGCGGGCGCCTTCGCTTGTTGGGGCGCGGCGAGCGATACACCGGCGACCGATGCAGCGGCGGCGGCGGCGTTACTTTTGATGAAATCACGTCGGGTCAGCTTCATGTGCAGACACTCCCTTCAGGGTCGGATTCGAATTGGTGAAATACCATCGCGACGGACATGACACCATCCATCGCATTGATGTGGTTGAACACATCGACAGTCTCGGCGTCGGTACCGGTTTCAATGGTGACAATGAACTTGCCTTCCTCGGTCGCGGCATGAATCTCCACACCGGCCATCTGTTCAATTGCATCGCTCACCACGGATGCCCGGGCGGGCTGTGCATTGACAATGACGCTGGAGATGTTCATCTGGTATCGCGGGCACTTTTTAGTGCGGAGGGAACTGGTGAATGACTTCGGGCTCGGGACTCAGGAACAAGCACTCAAGGTTCAACCCATAGCCTATGCTGCGGCGCGGTAACTTTCCTTGATAATTGTTAAGCCGAACGGAAATTCATGGCCATGAGGCGGACCTTTCTCGCCACAGCGGCTTCAAAAAAGGCAGTTGGCCAATTTTGCGGCGGGCAGGATAGAAGACGTGTCTACTCGACAATAACAGTACCCGTCATTTCCTCGTGTGGCCCACAGCGATACCGGTAAGTGCCAGGTAGTTTGAAGGTGCGCTGCCAACTCTCGTCGGGAAATAGCCGCTCTGATTCGAGCCCCGCTTCGGCTGGAAAGAGCACGGAATGGCTGGTGCGCTTCTCGCGGTTGGTCCATTTCACCGTGTCACCCGCCTTGACGCGAACCTCCTGCGGGGAAAAACGATAATCCCGGATCGCAACTTCCACCACCTTTTGTGCGGAGGCAGAAAAAGAAACGAGTGCCAGCAATGCCAGCACTCGTTTCGATTGCCGCGACCAGTCAAGCAAAATGCACTCTTGCCAAACCGGGAAAATTTCTACATTTTGGTTGCTTTGATGTCTCCATCAGCACCGATGCCCAGATTGTAGTTAAGGGAAACGTGATGGAAACGAAATACGGTTTTGTCGGTGTGGATCGCGATGCCGAATGGCACGGTCTTGCCCTCGGCCAGCGTCAGGTCGCCAGCGCCACCCACCAATTTGCGCTTGAATGTAACGGTGTACATGCCGCCCTTATTTTCGCCTTCGGCTTTTTCGAGCGCCTTGCCATCCTTGTTTACGCGCGCTTCCGCGACGTGGCCATCAAGATGCAACGAACCCTTGCCGCCGACGCCGCTTTTCCACTGGATATAGTCGGTGTAGATGTCACCACCCAGATTCGCGCCAGTGACATATTTCTTCTTGTCCGGATTGGCGCCCGGCATCGAACGCACATCGCTATGGCAGGTCGCCCAGCAGCCGACTTTGTCGCCATCCGGCACCTTGCCGGCGATGAACATGATCGCGGCCTTGACCTCATGCTTGGGGTCTTTGTCTTCGCGTGTTGCGCCAGCCGCGGCATCCGCGGGCGGCTTGAAGCTCAGGCGGATATAAACGTGCTCCTTGTCATAGGCCGCCTGAACGCTGACCGGAAAATTCATGGTCTTCGGTGCGCCAACTGGCTCCAGTTCCTTGTCCGCCAGCCGTTTCAAATTAACGTTCAGTGCGCCTTTTTCTTCGTGACAACCCGCACAGCTTTCGCCCTTGCGCATGCCAGCCGAACCACTGTGAGAGGACTTCTTGGTCATCCATTCAATTGACGTAATGCCGGTATGAAAAACCTGGATATCACGTTTAGGCACCTTGCTCCAGTCAGGTGCGGCAATCGCGGTGTGGGAGCCAATCGCAAGCAATATGCCGGCAACGGTGCTGGGTAATATGGAAAACTTCATCTAATACTCCTCTCAGAAATTGGACTCAATGCTGGGGACACCAGTCAATTCGACGACTAATCGTCTTCTTCCTTCATGCCCGGGGGTTTCGTGTGGGCAATACCCTTGTGGCAATCGATGCAGGTCTTCTTTTCCTCCCGCCCAATTTTGTGCAACTTCGCGCCGCGTACCTTCTGCTTTTCGATATCCATGCTATCAAAGCTGTGGCAGTTGCGGCATTCGCGCGAATCGTTGGCCTTCATCCGCGCCCATTCGCTCTCGGCCAATTTCAGACGCTTGGCCGCGAACTTCTCTTTTGTGTCAATACTGCCGGTGATTTTACCCCAGACTTCTCCACTGGCCTGAATCTTGCGAATCATCTTCGGGCCCCATTCCTTGGGGACATGACAATCCGGACAGGTGGCACGCACGCCGGTTCGGTTCTGGTAGTGGATAGTCTTCTTGTATTCCACATAAACGTTGTCACGCATCTCGTGGCAGCCGATGCAGAATGTTTCGGTGTTGGTCGCTTCCAGCGCGGTGTGGAAGCCACCCCAGAAGAGAACGCCACCTAAGAAACCTACGACCACGAGGGTGAACAACGAATACTTGGCACTGGGCCGCCGGATCGCCGCCAAGAACCGGAATAACTTACTGTCTGTCATGAACCCTACCCCTAGTTTATCTAATGTTACTTTTTGGGCTATTTTGATAAAGGGGCTTTCGCCCCTTTATCGTTATCGCGCATTGATTCGCCAAATCAATAAATATCGTGCTGCGTATTGTAGACGTTGAACTTGCCCGTTGGGGTGATCATCTTCGGATCGGTAATCACTTTTTTCAGCGCCAAGGTCTTGTCGTCATACACGACGATCGCCGACTGGTCAGTTTTGCCGCCCCACAACGAGATCCACACCTCGCCACCGTCCGCACTGTACTCAGGATGAACGGCGCGACGCGTTGCCTTGGTTACCGGCAGGCCGGAGTCTTTGGCGACATTGATGATCTTCTTCGGCTTCGACAGGTCAGCCATGTCCCATACCGCCACGGATTCGGCGATTTCCTTGTCGGGATTTTGCGGTGCGTCGGCCCAGAAGTGCTTGGACTTGGGATGCGTCTTGACGAACAGGTTTCCCGGAACGTGCTTCATTTCCTGGACAACTTTCCAGTTGAACTCCTTGTACTTGGCGTTCTTCGCCTCGTCAGACGGCGTGCTGATCAAGGTCACGACATCGGCGCCCAAGTGTCCGGTCGCCCAAACGGGACCGAACTTCGGATGTACGAAGTTCGCGCCACGGCCGGGGTGCGGAATTTTGGCGGTGTCGATCAGGGCCGCCAGCGTGCCGGTCTTGAGATCAACCGCGGCCACCTTGTTGGACGCGTTCGCCGCCACCAGGAAGTAACGCTTGGACGCGTCAAACCCGCCATCATGCAGGAACTTGGCTGAGGGGATCGTGGTGGTCTTCAGGTTTTTGATGTCAGAGTAATCCACCAGCAGGATCTGGCCGGTCTCTTTGATGTTCACCACCCATTCCGGCTTGATCTCGGACGCGACAATCGAGGCGACCCGCGGCTCGGGATGATACTCGCCATCCACGGTCATGCCGCGTGTCGAGACCACTTTGAGTGGCTTCAACGTGTCACCGTCCATGATCACGTACTGTGGCGGCCAGTAGGAACCGGCGATGGCGTATTTGTCTTCAAAGCCCTTGAACTTGGAGGTATCCACCGAGCGGGCGTCGAAACCGATCTTCAGTTCCGCCACCACGGAGGGCTTTTCCATCCACAGGTCGATCAGCGACAGGCGACCGTCGCGACCGATCACGTACACATAACGGCCTGACTTCGACAGGCGCGAAATATGCACCGCGTAACCAGTCTTGACGATGCTGCGGATTTCCTTGGTATCGCCATCGATCAGGGCAACTTCGCCGGTATCGCGCAGTGTGACGGAGAACATGTTCTTCAGATTGTATTTGTTCATCTGCTTGGTCGGACGATCCTTGACCGCCACCAGCACTTTCCACGAGTCCATCGTATCCTTGAAGCTGTACTCGGGCGGTACATCCGGTGTGTTCTGGATGTACTTGGCCATCAGGGCGATCTCTTCCTTTGTCAGGATGTCGTCGAAATTCACCATGCCGCCGTCAGTACCGTAGCCAATGATTTTTTCGATGCGCGACTGGCCGAGCTTGAGCGTGCCGCCTTCGGTCTTTGCGCCATCCTTGCCGGCCTTGGTCCAGTGCGGCTCGAGATTCTTGCCGGTGGCGCCTTTTCGCAGTACGCCATGGCAACCCGCGCAGCGTTCAAAGTAAATTTTCTTGGCCGTCTCTTTTTCACCCGCGGTCATCGTCGGCGCGACAGCAGGTGCGGCATCTTGCGCGAAGGCACTCCCCATCGCAGCGGCCATCGCAGATACTGCAAAAATTCCCATTAACTTCCGTTTCATACTTCTCTCCTTTTGGTCTTGAGTGATCCCGTGTTAGGCCCGTGTTGACGCCCCATGACTACAACAGCGTACCTCTGCGCTCACCGCGTTGAGGCTGGTATGCTTCACGCCCGCCAACCATTGCTTTTCATCCAATCTCAAACAGTGAGAGCATCCTTCATTGCGGTGCAGCAATCCTTAAGGCAGGTTAAGGATTGCACTTTCTGCCTCGATAGACTGGGCCAATCGCCGCACAGGCCGTATTCAATTGGAGTCGTTCTTGAATTATCCCAAACGCCGTAAACCCCTATATGCCACGCGTACGCGCCGCTTGGCAGGTGCCCTCGCCTTGCTGACAACCGCTACCTCTTCTTTTGCCCTGACACCGGGTGAATTGCTCGATTCGCAAGCTGTCTTGCCCGTCGTGGTCACTGCGACGCGCGAAGGCATCGCGGTCTCCGACGCGCCAGCCAGCGTCACTATCATCGACGAGGCGCAGATCGAGCAGCGGCGCGCGGCACGGATTGGCGACGTGCTCGGCGAAGTGCCCGGCCTTTACGTCCGCAGCAACACCCGCAGCGCGCAATTTCCCTCTTCCGGCCAGGCGAGTATTTCGATACGCGGCGTACCTCGTACGACCCGCGCACTCGTGATGATAGACGGGCAGCCCATCAACAATGCCCTTTCCGGTGGCATCAATCTCTCATCCGTCATGCTGGATAACGTGCGGCGGGTGGAAATCGTTCGCGGCCCGTATTCCGCACTCTATGGTGGCAATGCAATGGGCGGCGTGATCAATATCCTGACGAAAACACCGATTCAACGAGAATTTCAGGGAAAGATCGAAGGCGGATTCGGCGACGTGTCCTCATCCGCCGGCTCAATTGTGTTTCGTGATCGCCTGGACAATGGCTTCAGCTGGTCACTGGCGCTCGGCTATCGCGAAAGCGGCGGATGGCACGATAGCGACTACGTCGTCAAGACCATCAGCGCCGGAACCGGCGGTATTCCGGTCACTGGCGCACGGCCAACGACGACCACCGACAATCGACTAGCCGCGTGGGTCGGCGTGAAAGGCAATCGGCCATGGGATCAGCGCAATGCCGAGCTGAAAATGATGCACGACGGCGGCGAAGCTGGTGTCTTTACCGGGGGGCTCGCCTTCGCGGGCTATCGCGTTGGCTACCAGCCGCCCGAATCATTTCTCAACAACGCTGCCGGACAGCCCGTAACAACCGGCAGCGTTGCGCCGGGATTGCCAGGGCTCGCGCGCGTCACACTCGCCGAAACTGATTTCTACACGCTCACGCCCTCGCAGGAGCGTGACTGGCGCGGCTTTGCGCATTGGGAAAAAAGGCTCGTCAGCGGAGCCAAGCTGGTGGCCAACGTCGGCCACATGAATCACGGCTTTCGTTTTGCACAACCTGGCGCGGGCGCGCGCTATGACAGCGGCGCGGGCGACTGGACGGATCAACCCAACTGGCGCACGGATGCCGATTTTCATGTGCGCTGGATGGCGCGCGATTCGCTCTGGCTGACCACGGGATTGGCCTACAACCGGCAGCACCTCGATCGCGGCAACCTTACAGCATCGAATTGGCGTGACTTTGACTCGCGGACAACGCAAACCGGGCGCGGCCTCGGCGCCAGCGAAACGGCCGCATGGTTCGGTCAGGCCGAATACGCTCCCATCGATACGCTGACACTGCACGCCGGCGTGCGCTTTGACCGATTCAGCACGTCGGGAGTAGTGAGCCAAACGACCGCTCCTGCCTTTGTGTCGAATTATTCGCGACGCAGCGAACAGCAATTCAGCCCGAAACTGGCAGTGGTATATGCGGTCAACAAGACGCTGACGCTGCGCGCGAGCTACGGCGGCGGCTTTCGTCCTCCGACACTGCTGGATCTGTATTCGCGCACCGTCTCTCCGACCACCGTCGCGGGGGTTTTCAGCGTCAATGAACCTTCGCCGGATCTGAAGGCCGAACGCATTCGCGCCTATGAACTTGGCCTTGAAGCGCAATTGCCGAACCATGCGACGCTGAGCGCCGCGGCGTTCACGCAAACACTTTCCGATCTCATTTACCGCAGCCGGAAATCCACCACGCTGACGCAATCCACCAACGCCGGGCGCGCCCGCGTCGAAGGTGTGGAATTGTCGATTCGCCAGCCGTTATTCGACAAGGCGCTCACGCTGTTCGCCAACGCCACGCAACTGACCCGCTACGAGGTGACAGAGAATTCCGCTATTCCCGCGAGCGTGGGCAAGAAGCTGACTGATGTGCCCGGTGTGATGTTCAATGCCGGCGTGGAAGTCACGCACAACGCCTGGTCGGGATCGCTGATCGGCTCGCATGTCGGCCCGATCTACGGTTCCGGCGATGACATCAACGCGAATACAGCACAGGGCGTATTCGGCTCCTACGACCGGCACACGGTGGTGAATGCCAAGGTCGCCTACCGCTGGAGCCCGCAAGTGACCGTTGCGCTCTCCGTCGACAATCTGCTGAACCGGCAGTACTTCGATTTCTCCAAGCAGCCGGGAACGACGGCGCTGGCGGAAGTGGTGGTGAAGTTCTAAGTGCTATTGTGGGATAGGTAACCAAACACGAGCACTGGCGCGGCGTTCCGGCACTTTATGCCATGAAAGCCTTGCCAGTGCTAGTGTTTGCTATTCAAGCGATCACCGAAACGGATGCCGCAATACGATCGTCTCTTCCCGATCCGGGCCTGTCGAAACCAGCGCAATGGACGTACCCACCAACTCTTCAATGCGCTTCAGGTAGACCTGCGCGGATTTCGGCAGCCCGTCCCATGTTTTCACCCCGTAGGTGCTCTCGCTCCATCCCGGATGGTCTTCAAAAACTGGCTCGCAACGTTCAATGTTATCGGCCCCATAGGGCAATACATCCGTGACGGCGCCGTTGACCCGATAGCCGGTGCAGATTCGTAATGTCTTCAGGCCGTCGAGCACGTCGAGCTTGGTCACACAGAGGCCGGAAAGGCCGTTGATCTGCGCGGCGCGTTTCAATGCCGCCGCATCGAACCAACCGCAGCGTCGCGGGCGGCCGGTGACCGAACCGAATTCATTGCCGCGCTTGCGCAATTGTTCGCCGATTTCATCCTCGAGTTCCGTCGGGAAGGGCCCCGAACCGACGCGCGTCGCATAGGCCTTGGTAATACCCAGCACATAATTCAGCACCTGCGGGCCGACACCGGCACCGGCGGAGGCTTGTCCCGCCAGACAGTTGCTGGAAGTGACGTACGGATAAGTGCCGTGATCGACATCGAGCATCGCCGCCTGCGCGCCTTCGAACAGCAATTGCTTGCCGTCATTCATGAGCTTGTGCAGCTCCGCCGACACGTCGCCAATCATCGGCTTCAAACGTTCCGCCATCGCCAGTGTTGGCTCATAAACCGCATCGACGGCGATTGCTTCGGCGCCAAGATATTTTGTGAGCACGAAGTTGTGAAAATCGAGCACTTCCACCAGTTTTTCGCGGAAGCGTTCCGGGAACAGCAGGTCATGCAATCGGATCGCGCGACGCGCAACTTTATCTTCGTACGCCGGGCCGATACCGCGCCCGGTAGTACCAATTTTCATATTGCCCATCTTGACTTCGCGCGCCTGATCGATCGCGACGTGGTATGGAAGGATCAACGGGCAGGCCGGCGAGATTCGCATGCGTCCCAATACATCGAGTCCGGCAGCGGTCAATTCGTCGATCTCCTGCAGCAGTGCGGTCGGCGACAACACCACGCCATTGCCGATATAGCAGGTGACGTGGGGATGCAATATGCCTGACGGAATCAGGCGCAGGATGGTCTTCTTGCCATTGACGACCAGCGTGTGACCAGCGTTGTGCCCCCCTTGAAAACGCACCACGCCGGCAACTTCATTGGTGAGCCAATCGACGATCTTGCCCTTGCCTTCATCGCCCCACTGGGTGCCGATGACGACGACATTTTTTGCCATGATGTTTCCTTCGAGATTTCTGGAGAGTTATTTTCGTGATTCGACGGCCCACCGGCCATCGATATGTTTGAGTTCGCGGTCGCAGCCGAGCTCACCGGCGTGCGCATCATGTCCCGGCAGACGCGCCACGACGATTTCGCCAAGATTGCGCAGTCGCTCGATTTCGAGAAGCGCCGCCGAATCAGCATCAACAGGGCCGAGAATACCGGCGCGCACGGGGAGATCAGCCGTCAACGGCAGAAGAACCTTCAGATCCATGCTGAATCCCGTGGCCGGGCGAGCGCGACCAAATGCCTTGCCCACCTCGTCGTAACGCCCGCCGCGGGCGACCGCATCCGAAGCGCCGGTCGCATACGCGGAAACCGTGATGCCACTTTCGTAATTGAATCCGCCCAGTTCACCCAGATCGATGCTCACGTCAATCCCTTGGGCTGAGAAATGCGCGTGAATTTGCGCCAGTTGCGCAAGGGACCCCGCGATGCGCGCATCATTTGGCAGCATGGTCGCGGCTTTTTTGAACACGCTTGCATCACCATACAAATTTGGCAGTACCATTAGTGCCTTCGCTGCGACACCGAAATTGGGCGCCAGCGCCTGCAATGCCGGCAGGTCTTTCGCTTCGGTCGCCATAAACGCCTGATCGGCCACTTCCGGCGTCACATTGGCGGATTCGATCAAGGCACGAAAGATTGCCGGGTGACCAATATCCAGTTGCACGCCGGCCACGCCAAGTTCGCGCAATACATCAACCATAAGTTGCTGGATCTCGATATCCGCTTCGATTCCTGCGTGACCGTAGATCTCGGCACCAACCTGAAAAGGCTGGCGGCTCTTGCCCAAGCCGGCAGGCAAGGTGTGCAACACGCTACCCGCATAACAGAGCCGCGTGACACCTTGCCGGTTCAGCAGATGCGCATCCATGCGCGCCACTTGCGGCGTCGTGTCGGCGCGCACGCCCATGGTGCGGCCTGTCAGCTGATCGACAAGCTTGAAAGTCGCCAGATCCATATCATGCCCGGTACCCGACAGCAGCGACTCCAGATACTCAAGCAACGGTGGCATAACGAGCTCATAGCCACAACGCTCGAAGCGATCGAGGGCGATGCGGCGCAACCGTTCCAGCTTCTTGGCGTCAGCCGGCAGCAGGTCTTCGATGTGTTCGGGAAGCGTCCAGGTTCTCAATTAGTTAACCAGTAGAAAAAGCACAATTCCAACGCCGATTGAAGCCAGACCAATGAAGCGCAACTGACCGTCGCTAAATTCGATGATGCGCCGAAATGTTTCCCGCCAGGCCTGCGGCGCAAACAATGGGAGCAGACCTTCGAAAATCAGCATTAATGCAAACCCTGCCAGCAGAATGTCGGTCAAGATCGGGCGCCCGGTAAGAGAAAAATGGCAACAAAAAACGGCGCGCCCAAATTTGGGACGCGCCGTTGACGAATTATACGCAAGTCAGCGGGGATTGCCGGATTTCTCTGTGTGCCCCGCCCGGTTCCGACTATTTCCCGCCTTTGTTTGGATTCTTGAGGTATTTGAAGAAGTCCGAACTGGGTTCCAACACCATCACGTCGCTCTTGTTGCGAAAGCTGTTTCGGTAGGCTTCCATGCTCCGATAAAAGGAATAGAACTCCGGATTCCTGGTGAACGCCTGCGCGTATATGCGCGCCGCACCGGCATCACCCTCTCCTTTGATCTTTTGCGCATCGCGATAGGCTTCCGCCAAGGTGATTTCACGCTGCCGCTCCGCATCGGCACGGATTTTCTCGGCCTCCCCTGAACCGGTGGAGCGCAGTTCGTTGGCGGCACGTTTACGCTCGGAGTCCATCCGGCGATAGATGTCCGCGCTGATTTCCGGCACGAGATCGACCCGCTTCAATCTGACGTCGAGCACTTCAATGCCGATGCTTCGCGCATCACGATCGGTCTTGGCGCGCAGGTTCTCCATGATTTTGTCGCGTTCACCCGAAATAACCTCGGTCAGCGTTCGCTGACTGAATTCATCACGCAAATCGTTGTTGACCGACTGCGCAAGACGGACTTCCGCGGCAGTCTGATCCCCGCGCGTTGAAACAAAAAACTGCTTGACGTCAATGATTCGATACTTGACGAATGAATCCACCAGCACGTTATTTTTTTCCTTGGTCTGGATACGTTCTGCGTCCTTGGTATCCATTGTCTGGATACGCGTGTCGTAAAAGCGAATATTCTCGATCAGCGGAATTTTGAAATACAGCCCCGGTTCGGTCTGGATCGCAACGACTTCACCCAGGCGAAAACGGATGGCTGCCTGACGTTGATCCACCGTGTAGGCCGCGAAGACCAGTGTGAGCAGGATAAGCAGGCTGACGACAATGATCGCAGGGAGGTTCTTTTTCATGGTTTATATCCCTGTTTAGCGGTTGCGCAGATCGCGACGGGCTTCAACCGGCGGGACTGCGGGCTCAACGACGGTTGCCGCACGCGGGGAACTGTCCACTGGAGCGGACGTGACCGCCGTTTGCGCGGCTGTTGCCTGAATCAGTTTGTCGAGCGGCAGATAGAGCAGGCTATTTCCACCCTTCTGGTCCACGACAACCTTGCTGGTGCTCTGCAATACTTGTTGCATCATGTCGAGATAAAGGCGCTCGCGGGTCACACCAGGTGCTTTCTCGTATTCCGCCAACACCTGCGTAAACCGCGACGCATCGCCCTGCGCATTCGCCATGACCCGCTGCTTGTGGCCATTGGCTTCTTCCATCAATCGTGCGGCCGCGCCTTTTGCCTTGGGAAGAATATCGTTTGCATAGGCTTCACCTTCATTCTTGAGCCGCTCGCGATCCTGCTTGGCGCGAAGCGCGTCGTCGAAACTTGCCTGCACCTGGTCGGGTGGCTGCGCATTCTGCAAATTTACGATCGAGATCAGGATGCCGGTCTTGTACCGATCGAGAATCCTCTGCATCAGTACTTTGGCGCGCGCGGCGATATCCCCACGCCCCTCATAGAGCACGAAATCCATCTTGCTTTTGCCGACGATTTCGCGCATCGCGGTTTCGGCGACCTGACGCACCGCTTCGTCCGGGCTGCGGTTATTGAACAGGAACTCCTCGGGAGACTTGAGGGTATATTGCACCGCGAATTGCACATCGACGATGTTCTGATCCTCGGTCAGCATCAACGCCTCTTCGCGTACCTTGGTCTTCTGGTTGTTGCGATGACCGACCTCGATCGCGCGTACTTGCAGCACATTCACGACTTCCGCGGTTTCAAACGGATAGGGCCAGTGCCAGCGCGGCCCAGCCTCAGTTGTCTGGGTATATCTGCCCAACCGAAGTTCAATGCCCTTGCTGCCCTGCTCAACAATATAAAAGCCGCTCGCCAACCAAACCGAGATGGCCAATCCTGCCGCCAGCGCAAAACTGCTACCCATCATCGCCGCCGAGGGCCCACCGGATCCGCCGGAATTACCGCCTGGAACGTTGCCTGAATTGCCGCTGCCTTTCTGGCCAAATATGTTGCCGAGCGTCTGCTTGAACTTCCTGACAATTTCCTCGAGATCAGGCGGCCCGTCGTTTTTGTTGCCGCGCTTGCCCCATTGAGGATCCTCGGCCATTTCTGACACGCCGGATGATATGCCTGCGTTTTGGCCAGCCTGATGATTGAATCCATATTTCACCAAGTAGTAGGGAAACGCCGCAATCGCCAAAGGGCGCGCTAGCCATACAAGCAATACATTTCGATCAATTGACCGCATTCAATTCACTCCGGGTGATATCAGTATCTCGGTTCTTCGGTGATTCCAGCCCGCTTTCCGGCGCCCGATGCCGATTGGCAGGAGAGAACATCGAACTCTCTTGTGCTTCGTTTATTGCCGCCCCGTCCGAGGCAAAAGTTTTGACGGGCTCGTTGACCTGTTGAGTCGACGCAGAGAAGCCGGACTCAATCGCATGTTCCTTGATCGCCTCGCGCACCAAATCGATGCCAATACCCACCAGCGCGCTAACTCGTAACTCAGCGATTTTACCATCTTCATTGCGCAGGGTCGCCGCGACCGGCAAGCCTTCAAGCATGTCAATCTTGTTGTAAACGATGACCTGCGGGATGGTTGTCGCGCCGATTTCTGCCAGTACCAGATTGACATCCGCAATCTGTTGTTCGCGCATTGAACTTGCGGCATCGACCACATGCAACAAGAGATCTGCTTCCATGGCCTCGGTCAGCGTGGCGTGAAAAGCCGCCACCAGCCCATGCGGCAGGTCACGAATGAAGCCGACGGTATCGGACATCGTCACATGAATACCCGGCTCAATGTAGAGCTTGCGCGTGGTCGTATCGAGTGTGGCAAACAGTTTATCCGCCACGTACGTGCCTGAACGGGTCATGCGATTGAACAAAGTGGATTTGCCGGTATTGGTATAACCGACGATGCCCACGTTGAATACGCCCGCCCGACGGCGGCTGGAACGCTGCGTATTGCGCTGGCGTTCGAGTTTCTTGAGTTTTTCCTTCAGCCGCTTGATGCGCTCGCCGACGAGGCGGCGGTCAAGCTCAAGCTGGGTCTCGCCAGGGCCACCGCGCACACTGATACCGCCGCGCTGCCGCTCCAGGTGGGTCCAGCCCTTTACCAGACGCGTCATCAGGTGCTGCATCTGCGCCAACTCCACCTGCAATTTACCCTCGGCGCTGCGCGCACGCTGGCCGAAGATGTCGAGAATGAGATCGGTGCGGTCGATCACCCGCACGCCCACGATTTTTCGATATTGCGAATCTGGATCGGCGAAAGCTGGTGATTGAACACGACCAGATTGGCATCATGCGCGACAACGGCTGCGGCGATTTCTTCGACTTTGCCCCTGCCGGCGAAAGTTGAGGCGTCAGGTCGCGCACGTTTGCCCGTTATGGTCTGCGCGACGCCCGCGCCAGCGCTGGTGACGAGTTCGATCGCTTCGGCCATACGTTCCTCGAATAACGGATCGTCGATATCCATGCCGACCACGATCGCCTGACTGCGCAGAGGTTGATTCGAGGTATGTTGTGGTTTCATGAATGATCGGTCGCGTAATCACCGCCGACGGAAATGTCCGGCGGAATCTGATCGCTTACCTCTCAAATGGGGATTTGCCGTGATTTCACAAGCCAAGCCGGCAATGCGCGGACCGCGCGCGTCCAACGCGCCGCATGACGATCAGCGCGACGCGATTAACCGTCGGCTGGTGTCTCAAACGGAATCGTCACCGCACGCGCAGGAACCACAGTTGAAATGGCGTGCTTGTACACCATTTGGGTCACGGTATTCTTCAGCAGCACCACGTACTGATCAAATGACTCGATCTGGCCCTGGAGCTTGATGCCGTTCACGAGGTAAATCGAGACGGGGATGTGTTCCTTGCGCAAAACATTCAGGAACGGGTCTTGTAGTAATTGCCCTTTGGCACTCATATTTTTATTCTCCAGTTGCATCCTGACCGTAAGCCCCGAGCCAGCAGGCTCGATTAACCGGTCGAAATTGGTGTTCGAAAAACTACTTTAGCGTAATCCTGCGATTGCGCCAAGTTTTACTTAATGACAGACAGCACAAATTGCGCCGGGTTCCGGTATGCGGCACGGTAGCGGCGCAATTTTGTCAAATTTGCAGGGCTACCAACCGCACACGGTCGAAAAGCCTGAAAAAAAGCTTAACTGAACATCTTCTTGGAGCGAATTCGGCCGCGGCGTCGCTGATTTTCCTGGCTGGCGGTCAGTTTCTGCGGTTTCTTGTCGGCATACGGATTTGCCGCCTGCTTCAGATCGACCCGTAGCGGCGTACCTTTCAGTTTGAACGCATCGCGAAAGGCGCTTTCGAGGTAGCGCTTGTAGCTATCCGCCAAGTTGGCCAACCCCGTTCCATGGACGATCACCACTGGTGGATTGTGTCCACCTTGATGTGCGTAACGCAGCTTGGGGCGATTCAACCCATTCATCGGTGGCTGATGCTTGGCCGTGGCCGCGATCAGCGCGCGTGTGAGTTTCGGCGTGGAAAGTTTGACCATCGCAGCCGCAAATGCCTGATCAATGGAGGCAAACATCGGCATCACGCCCATGCCGTCCTTCGCGGAAATCAGATGAAAATTCGCGAACTTCAGGAAATGCAGTTTGCGGTCGTACTCTGACTTGGTGCGCTCTCGCGTGTACTCGTCAAGGTTATCCCACTTGTTGATGCCGATCACCAGCGCGCGGCCCGACTCCAGAATGAACCCGGCGATGTGCGCATCCTGATCCGAAATCTCCTGGCGGGCGTCAAGCAACAGCAGCACGACATTGGCGTCTTCGATTGCCTGCAGCGTCTTGATGACTGAGAATTTCTCGACCGCCTCAAATACTTTCCCCCGGCGCCGAATGCCGGCCGTGTCGATGATGGTGTATTGCTTGTCGTTCTTGGTAAACGGGATGTAGATTGAATCGCGCGTGGTGCCGGGTTCATCGAAGGCGATCACTCGATTCTCGCCGAGCATACGATTCACCAGCGTGGATTTACCCACATTGGGCCGGCCGACCACGGCAATCTTCGGATGATCCGGCTCGGATTCATCGACCGCATCGGGAAAATGCGCGAGCATGTCTTCAAGGAGTTGCCGCACGCCCTCACCATGCGCCGCGGAAATCGCGACGGGATTGCCCAATCCCAATTCGTGGAATTCGGCGGAGACCACGTCCTCGGCCATGCCCTCGGCCTTATTGACGGCAACAATGAGCGGAATACCGCGCGACTGCGTGTCTTTGCGCAACCGCTCACCGATGATCTTGTCCTGCGGCGTCAACCCTTGGCGGCCATCAGTCACAAAAATAATGGCGTCAGCCTCGGCGATGGCCTGCAGGGTCTGCTTGGCCATCTCGTGCATGATGCCTTCGGTTACAACCGGCTCAAAGCCGCCTGTATCGACTACGAGGTAGGGTTTGGAGCCGCCGCGACCATGGCCATAATGGCGGTCGCGCGTCAGGCCGGGCAAGTCGGCGACGATTGCATCCCGCGTCTTCGTGAGGCGATTGAACAACATGGATTTGCCGACGTTGGGACGACCGACGATGACGATGGTGGGTTTCATTGAGCCGGGCTTAAGCGAGATTTCTACTTTACGGCGATGGAAAACACACCACCTTTGTCGGTTTGCGCGATGACACGATCGCCACTTGCGGAAAGTGAAATCACCCGGCTGCCATCGGTCAGCACGCGCCCGATCAACGTGCCGTTTTCCGGAGACATGACATGAACGAGCCCATCCTTGTCGCCAATCAGGATCTTGCCTTTGACGACGATGGGGGTTCCCGGATCACGCAGTTGCAGTTTTTCCAGCTTCCATACCGTTGCACCGTTGGTTTTGTCGAGCGCGAAAACATTGCCTGCCGTGTCAGCGACATAGACATATTTGGTATCGATCGCAACCCCGTCCGCGCTGGAAATTTCCCGCGACCACAGTACATTTCCATTCAGTGTTTCCACGCAACCCGTGCGGCCTTGATAAACCGACGCACAGATGCGCGTGTCGTCGAGCACCGGCAGACCGGACACGTCGGCGATACGCTCAAGTTCGGTCGCGCCGCGCGCGACCGAAATGGTGGTTTCCCAAATCGGTTTACCGCTGTCGAGTTCAATCGCAATCACCTTGCCGCCGGGATAGCCCGCGTAGATGACGCCGCGGTTAACGAGTACGCTCGCGTTGGTGCGCAACGTGAGGGCCGGTGCGGCGCGCTGGAACACCCATTTGCGCTTGCCATCGATCCGGTTCAAGGCAACGATGCGTCCATCGGCCGTGCGAACAATCACGTTGCCGGATGCAACCACGGGCGGCGCCAGCACCTCACCGGACACCGAGGTCTTCCACAAAGAGCGGCCAGCGAAATCGAGCGCAATGATTTCACCCTTTCCCGAACCCACCACAACGGTGTCGTCATTGACGCCCACGCCACCGGTCAGCGCCGACTTTGCTTCAAGGCGCGTAACGACGCGTCCACCCTCTTCTGACAACGCGTAAACACTACCGTCGCGACCCGCTGCGTACACCAGCTTGTCACCGAAGCCCGGTGTAAACAGGTATCCGCCAGACTTACCCACACTGGCCGACCAGATAACCGTCGCGGCATTGACCCCCGGAATTGCCGGGAGCACTGCGGGCTTCTTGCCGCTGCCACCCCATCCCAGCCACGCGCATCCGGACAGAACCCCGACGCTCAGCAATAGCGCAATCGCGCCCGCACGCCTCACGCCCAGCAGGCGGTTTGCAGGCCGGACACCTGATGTTTTCATGGGATTCACTGCTTGGTTCCTTTGTTGTCTTTCGCGTCAACTTTCGCGTCGACCTGTTTGGGCGGGCTGCCACCAAAGGCGTCAAGTTTCGCCTGGGAAATCGCCTTCAGCGGGCTACGATCCGTCGCTTTTTCAACAGCGATCTGGTATGCCGCCCGGGCCTCGTCCTTCTTGCCCTGTGCTGCCAATACATCACCACGCAAATCAGCCACCATCGAGGCATAGCCCTCGTCTTTCACTTGCTCCAGTGATTTCAACGCCTCATCATGTTTCTTGTCATCAAGCAGGACAGCCGCCAGGCGAATTCGTGCAATTGGCTTGAACGTATCGCGGCCATTGTCGACCACCCACTGCAGGTGCGCTTTTGCCGATGCGAGGTCGCCCGCATCGAAGGCCGCTTTCGCCGCCAGCAACTTTGCATCAGTTGCCTGGAACGTGCGTGGATAGGCGTCCGCCATCGCGGTCGCGGCTTCAGAGAGCTTCTTGCTTTCCTTGCTGGCAGCCACTTCCTGCGCAGTCTTTTCAACGCTCCTGAACAACACTTCGGCATCGGCGTTCTGCCTGGCTTCATAATAGCGCCAGCCCTGAATGCTCAGGGCGCCAATGACAAACGCTCCAACGCCGGCATAAACCCAATTGCCCCACTTGTCCCACCAGTCCTTGAGCGCGTCGATGCGTTCCTGTTCTTCCAAATCGTAAGCTGTCATGACTTTCTATCCAGTCTGTTTGTGCTTGATCAAAATTGATTTCGCGTTGCATCGAAGGAGCACGCACTTCAGGCGGTTGCCCCATCCCACAATTTGCTGACTACCTCGTCGACGGTCAACAATGCCTGCGCACCGTCCTCACGCAGAGGCTTGACGCTGACCTTGCCTGCCGCCACTTCATCCGCGCCCAGAATAATAGCAAAGCGCGCACCGCTGGCATCGGCTTTCTTCATCTGCGATTTGAAACTCGCCGCCTTCCCGTCCGCCGTACCGTGCAATGCAATGGCAAGGCCGTGATCGCGCAATTGCTCCGCCGTCCGAAATGCCTGCTGCTCGAAGCCATCCGAAAATATTACATAGGCGTCCAGCGTCTCGACTGCGGGCGGAGGGTTCTCGTCCAGCAGCATCATGACACGCTCCACGCCGAAGCCGAATCCACAGGAAGGCGCCGGTTTGCCACCCAGTTGTTCCATCAGGCCATCGTATCGACCACCGCCCGCGATGGTCAGTTCCCACTCACCGCCTTTGCTGCCTTTGGCGATGAACTCGAAGACCGTGCGATTGTAGTAATCGAAGCCACGCACCAGACGTGGATTCACAGTGTATTTCAACCCGGCAGCATCGAGCCTCTGTTTCACGCCGTCGAAATGCAGCTTTTCCGCCTCACCCAGGAAGTCCATGAGCCTCGGCGCCGCATTGACCAATTCCTGCATGGCAGGATTCTTTGTGTCCAGCGTTCGTAGCGGATTGGTGTGCAGCCTGCGAACGGCATCGGCATCAAGCTGATCCTGATGCGTTTCAAAATACGCGACCAGCGCACCACGGTGCGCCTGACGGGCGGCGGCATCACCAATGGAATTGAGGTGCAGCGCGACGTCCTTGAAACCGAGGCGCGTCCACAAACGAGACAGCATCACGATCTGTTCGGCATCCACATCGGGGCCGGCGAAGCCCATCGCTTCCACATCGAACTGGTGAAATTGCCGCAGCCTTCCCTTTTGCGGGCGTTCATGCCGAAACATCGGCCCCCAAGTCCAGATACGCTTCGGGCCTTCATACAGAATATTGTGCTCGATGGCCGCGCGCACCAAGCCGGCCGTCGCTTCCGGGCGCAGCGTCAGCCTGTCGCCATTCATGCTGTCTTCAAAGGAGTACATTTCCTTTTCGACGATGTCCGTCACTTCGCCGATCGAACGCACGAACAATGCCGTCGGCTCGACCACGGGTGCGCGCATCAGGCGGTAGCCGTATTGCTCGAAAACCTCACGGGTCGTGTCCTCAAGAAACTGCCAAAGCGGCGCGTCTTGCGGCAACAGATCGTTCATACCGCGGACGGCTTGCAGGGTTTGCGGGGATTTGCTCATTTAATGCGGATTGTCGTGCCGGCGAAAAAATAGCGTTGTGCGGGGAAAACACGCTATTTTACAGGGCTTTAGTGTTGGGCCGCTATCTGAATTGCGCGTTTTCGCGTGGAAGTCGAGTGCCAAGTTGCGTGAAAGCGGGATATTGAGATGAACACCAAACTCAAGCATTGGCGCGACTTTCCAGCTATTTTCAGCCTGTGATGCGCGTCAGCGCTAGTGTTTCAATGGATTTGTCTTCCGCGCCGTGAATCCGAAAACAATGTCGCGGCGTCACGCGCCCGCCACGGCTTTGATCGGAATTTCCTTTTTGCGCGATTTGGCTTTGCGCGCCATGCCGGCAGCGTAATTTTTCTTCACATAGTCATCCACCAACGCCTGGAATTCCTCGGCAATGCGGTCACCCTTAAGCGTGACCGCTTTCTCGCCGTCGATAAATACGGGAGCGACGGGTCGTTCGCCCGAGCCCGGCAATGAAATGCCGATATCGGCCAGCTTGGATTCACCGGGACCGTTCACCACACAACCCATCACCGCCACGTGCATGTCTTCCACGCCGGGAAATTGCGTCTTCCAGATTGGCATCTGATGACGCAGGTAGGTTTGAATCTTTTCCGCGAGCTCCTGGAAAAAAGTGCTGGTCGTGCGACCGCAGCCCGGGCACGCGGCCACCATCGGCGTAAAGGCGCGCAGTCCCATGGTTTGCAGGATTTCCTGGGCGACGATCACCTCCTTCGTGCGATCGCCGTTGGGTTCCGGCGTGAGCGAAATCCGGATCGTGTCACCGATGCCTTCCTGCAACAGCACCGACAAGGCAGCAGTTGAAGCCACAATACCTTTTGAACCCATGCCCGCCTCTGTCAGCCCGAGATGCAACGGATAATCGCAGCGCCGGGCAAGATCGCGATAGACAGCAATCAAATCCTGCACTGAACTCACCTTGCAGGAAAGGATGATCTTGTTTCCCGCCAGCCCCAGCTCCTCTGCCTGGGCAGCACTTTGCAGCGCAGAGACAATGAGCGCCTCGCGCATCACGGCGTCGGCCTCCTTCGGCTGCGATGACTTGCCATTCTCGTCCATCATGCGCGCAATCAGTTCCGGATCGAGCGAACCCCAATTCACACCGATACGAACCGGCTTGTCGAAGCGGATCGCCACGTCGATCATCGCGCCGAACTGATTGTCGCGTTTGCTGCCTTGGCCGACATTGCCCGGATTGATTCTCAGCTTGGCAAGTGCCACGGCGCAATCCGGCACTTCCGTGAGCAGTTTGTGACCGTTGAAATGAAAATCGCCGACCAGCGGAACGTCAACACCAATTGCATCCAGACCGACTCGAATCTTTGCAACCGCGCGGGCCGCATCCAAGGTGTTTACAGTAATGCGCACGGCTTCCGAGCCCGCACGCGCAAGCGCGGCAACCTGCGCAATCGTCGCCGCAATATTTTCAGTGTCGGTATTGGTCATTGACTGGACCATGATCGGCGCGCCGCCGCCGACGGCGATTCGCCCAATCATGACCTGTCGCGAGTGGCGACGAAGAATGTTCTCAAACATGCTGATTCCTGCTCTGCCGATGGCGGTGCTGTTACAAAAGTGCGCGCGCGATGCCTGATCCAGATTGAGCCAGGCTATTTCACGGTCACGCGCGCAACCGAGACGCGTGTATGCGGCTCAAGCGAGAATTCCCGCCCGTTAAACGCCATGCGAGTGGACTTTGCATTGCCGACAATAACCGAGAACGGGGCGCGGCCGAAAACTTCTTCGGCGTCGCCGGCTTTGAATCGACGCGAAAGAATGGTTTTTCCACTGGCATCAACAACTTCGACCCACGATTCACCGCTGAAGGTGAAACCAAGGGTTGCGCTGCGGGCACCGGGTGCCGGCAATGGCGGTGGCAGTGATCGAACCGGTGCGGGCTCCGGCTCATTGGCAATGGTCAGAGGCGGTGGCAACGCGGCCACAGTTGCCACTACCACCGGCGGCGCCGTGGCAAGCGTCGTGGCGACGTTGGCAACGTCTGCCGCTTTGGGTGGCATTTCCGGCGACGGAACTGGTGTCGCATTGTCAACGCCAGGTTGCGGCGTGCCTGTGGCAACGACGACCGTTTCAGGCAAACTGACTGGAACAGACGAAGCCGGTGAAGCCAACGGCGTAACGATTGATTGACCAGCATCCACATTAGCGCGCTGAACGTCATTGCGATGCGGAAACACATATTCCCACCAGTACCAGATGGCCGCCAGCAGCAGCAACGCAACGATGCCAACAACGAGCGCGCGACCGTTTGGTGTAGCCAGCTCTCCACCCGGCGACGGAACCTTGATGTTTTGCAGGCTGGGTACCACCACGGACGACGCCTTCACGGCGGCGGCACCGCTATGTGTCTTTTCGAGCAACACGAGCACCTCATCCGCATTCAATGAAACCGCCTTCGCGTAGTTGCGTACAAACCCTCGCAGAAAGGTGCCGGTGGGTACGGCCGCGTAATCAGAATTTTCGAGTGCAACAACCTGCTTCAGGCCCATGCGCAATTTGGTAGCGATGTCCGCGGATGAAAGACCTGCTTTTTCACGGGCATCACGCAGCAGCGCACCCACTGACATGGGCGCAACCGGTGCGGTTCCTGCTGACGCGGGAAGCGCCCGCGCTTGCACATCAGAAGTTGTCGAATCATTGGAGGCAACCACCTCCAAACCGCCCGGCACGGGATTTTCGGAACTGGGCGTTACAGTTACGTTGGACATCGCGCGTTTTTCCTGCATGAATATATTGCGAACTTCGGTTAGCGTATTTCGGTTGCCGCACGGGATTGCGATGAATCGGGAAACCGGCGACGCAATTGTTGCAAGTAGCTTGTTTCCGCGGTCTTGTCGCCGTTGGCGCGCGCAACACGCACGCCGAGCAGAAGCGCGTCCGCACTCGATGCCTGCATAACCTGCATGTGCCGAATCAGATATGCCTCGGATTCCTTGACGCGGCCTTGCGCAAACGTGAGCTCGGCGAGTTCAAGCAGCGACGGACCGTAACGAGGCTGCCGCTGAAGCGCGGCACGGAATTGGGCTTCTGCCGTCGCAATATCACCGGCCTTGCGGGCACATACGCCGGCATTGTGCATGGCCCGCTCCGGGCTGTTGTAAAGTGGGTCTTTCAACGCGGCGCGAAAATACTGCATCGCCTCGACGGGGTTTTGCCGCTGGCAGACATACCAGCCAAAGTTATTTAGCGTCTCCGGGTCGTTCGGGGCGAGCTTTAACGCCTGCTCAAATGCCTGCGCGGCTTTCGCATCCTCACGCAACTGCATATAGATGATCCCAAGCATGTTGTACGCCGGCGCATACGTCGGTAATACCGCCACCGCCTGCTGACCCGCATCGAGCGCGACGCTCAGGTTGCCGAGACGATAATACTCGCCGGCTCGCTCGGTGTGGATCTGTGCACGCTGTGCCGGGCCGCTGTTTCCTGCCTGCTCGGCGACTTTCACCTCCACGGTTGTTTGCGAAACACAACCCGTCAGCAGCGCGGAAACCAGCGAGAGCGCAACTAATCCACCCCACAATTTTCTCAACACGAAGTCCTTTCGAGTGACGGTCAACATTTTGTGTTGATCACGCAGCGGCCCGCACAACATGTACCACATTGATGACCTGCGAACCCTGCGTACCTGGCATGCCCTGTGTGCGATTTGACTTGTCGACAACCTGCCCTGCCAGCTGTCCGCAGGCGGCATCGATATCTTCACCGCGCGTCTTTCTGATCGTGACCACAAAACCCGCATTCTGCAACACTTCGCGGAAACGATGGATCGCGTTATTGCTTGAACGCCGGTACGGCGCTTCGGGAAACGGGTTCCACGGAATGAGATTGAATTTGCACGGCAGATCCCCCACCAGCGTGACCAGTTCATGCGCGTGTTGCACCGAATCGTTGACGCCATCGAGCATCACGTATTCGAACGTGACGAAATCACGCGGCGCAGCATCAAGATAATCGCGAATGGTGGCAAGCAGCTCGGCCAGCGGATATTTCTGGTTGATCGGCACCAATACGTTACGCAACGCGTCGTTCGGCGCGTGCAACGAAACAGCCAGTGCGACCGGGCAACGATCTTTCAATCGCTTCAGCGCTGGCACGATACCACTGGTGGAAAGCGTCACGCGACGACGCGAGAGGCCGTATCCATGGTCATCCAGCATGATCTCCATGGCGGCGGTGACATTTTCAAAATTCGCCAATGGCTCACCCATGCCCATCATCACCACGTTGCTGACAATGCGTTCACCTTTCGGATCACGGCCCATTGCCTTATTGGCCCACCATAACTGCCAGATGATCTCGGCACTGGTGAGATTGCGGTTAAATCCCTGCTTGCCGGTCGAGCAAAAGGTGCAGTCAAGCGCGCAACCAACCTGCGAAGAAACGCACAACGTGCCGCGGTCGTCCTCGGGGATGAACACCACTTCGATGCCGTTGCCGGTACCCACATCCAGCAGCCATTTTCGCGTCCCGTCTTTCGATGCCTGTTCGGTCATCAGGATCGGCGGGGTGATCGTCGCCACGCCAGGGAGTTTTTCGCGCAAAGACTTGGCGAGATCGGTCATCGACTCGAAATTGTCCGCGCCAAAATGATGGATCCAGCGGAACACTTGCTTCGCGCGAAACGGCTTCTCCCCCAAATCGGCGAAAAAACCCGTCATCTCTGGCAAGGTCATGCCGAGAAGATTGGGCTTTTCGCCTCTGGCGTGCTGGGGAACGGCCATCGTTTCAGTTGGTTACCGCGAATAAACGTTCAGCGCGGGAAAATAATATGCGATCTCCACGGCAGCTGTTTCCGCCGCGTCGGAACCATGCACCGCATTCGCATCGATTGAATCGGCGAAATCCGCGCGGATGGTGCCGGGCGCCGCCTTCTTCGGGTCAGTCGCGCCCATCAGGTCGCGATGCTTGAGGATAGCGCCCTCGCCTTCCAGTACCTGAATCATGACGGGACCGGAGATCATGAACGAAACGAGGTCGTTGAAGAACGGCCGCGCCTTGTGCACGGCATAAAACCCTTCCGCTTCAGCACGTGAAAGGTGCGTCATGCGGGCAGCGATTATCTTCAGGCCGGCTTTTTCAAAACGGGAATAAATCTCACCGATGACGTTCTTGGCGACGGCATCGGGTTTGATGATGGAGAGTGTGCGTTCAATTGCCATTTGAGGAATCCTTGATAACTTGATGAAAACGTTAAATTTTATCACGGAACGGCAATGACGATGGTGGTAATTTCTGCTATTTCCACTCGACAAGGAGGAGATCTTTGCGCCGGAAAATGACGAAATCATGCCCTCCAGCTTGATGCGGCTTGTCCCTGGGAGATGGCCTGAACAACTGTTGCGCCCACTCGCCCAACTGCGCCTGTGACGGCAAGGAACTATTTCTGTTCGCCACGCACTTGCTGCCATTGCAGCCAGTGATAGAGGGCATTTACTTGTCGTGGCAGCGGCAATTGGTCGAGCGCTTCCGCGTAGGCATTGCGCCCATCCCATTTCAGATCGATTTCGGCCAGCGCAGACAACATTTCATCGGCTTCCGCCGCATGCCGCCCGGTACGTGCCAGCGATTCGCGATAGTGAGGAAAGCGCTCCGAAATTTTCGGTGTCAACGTATGACGAATGAAGTTGCGGGTGTACGCCGTATCCGCGTTGGACTCATCGACAATCCATTCCAGTGCATTCGCTTTGGCAAACGCTTCAACGTCAGCATGGGGAATTTCAAGCAGCGGGCGAATCAGCGTCAAGCCTTCACGCAGGTGGCGGATCTCCCCCATTCCCGCCATGCCTTTCAATCCCGTGCCGCGCAGAATCTGGTGCAATACGGTCTCGGCTTGATCGTCCGCGTGTTGGCCCAGCGCGAGGAAATCCGCATCGACGGCGTCAAACGCGGCGTAACGCGCGTCGCGCGCAACCGATTCGACGCCACCGGGACGCGATCGGTCCACCACGACCCTGGAAACTTTCAAGGGCACCGACCGGGCCTCACAAAGGGATTGGCAAAATGCCGTCCATTGATCCGCATTAGGACTCAAGCCGTGGTGGACATGAATGGCGGAAAGTTGCAGGCCAAGTGCCTCACGCAATCGCACCAGCGACTCAAGCAATACGACGGAATCCATGCCGCCCGACAGACCGATGCAGACGTGGTGTCCCGCCACTTCAAGTCTAATTAGGGTGTTTTCGATGGCTGCCGGTAGCAAATGAGCCGAGTTCATGTCGCAAGCGTACACAAATGTCGCGGCAATCCAGCAGAACAATAAACCCTAGCACTGGCGCGGCTTTCAAGACATTTTCCTCCCGAAAACCGCACACGCGCTAGAGTTTGATGGCAATCATCAGGTGGCACTAATCCGAAAGCTCCTTGAACTTCCCGATCTCAAGAAGCTTTTTCTGCCGATCCTGTACCAGTTTGTCCGGCGTCTTTTCGGCAAGCGTTTTGAGTGAGTCGGCAATTGCCTTCTTCAATGTAAGGGCCATCGCCTGTGGATCACGATGCGCGCCACCAAGTGGTTCGGTCAATACTTTGTCGACCAGTCCCAGCGCCTTCAGTTTTGGCGCCGTGATGCCGAGAGCTTCGGCCGCCTCGGACGCTCGCGCAGAATCCTTCCACAGGATCGCCGCGCAGCCCTCGGGCGATATCACCGAATACGTCGAGTACTGGAGCATGTAGGTCACATCGCCCACCGCAATCGCGAGGGCGCCGCCGGAACCGCCTTCGCCGATGATCGTGCATACGATCGGCACGCGCAGTCCCGCCAGCACATAGAGATTGTGCCCGATCGCCTCCGACTGCCCGCGCTCCTCGGCGCCGACGCCCGGGTATGCGCCGGGCGTATCAATGAAAGTAACGATAGGGATGCCGAACTTCTCGGCGAGCTTCATCATACGCAGCGCCTTGCGATAGCCCTCCGGCTTCGGCATGCCAAAGTTGCGGAACTGGCGTTCCTTGGTATCGCGGCCTTTTTGATGGCCGATCACCATCACGCTTTGCCCGTTGAATCGCGCCAACCCGCCAACGATGGCCGCATCATCTGCATACGAGCGATCGCCATGCAGTTCCTCGAAATCGGTCATGACCATGCCAATGTAATCGAGCGTGTAGGGGCGCTGTGGATGACGGGCGACCTGCGATATCTGCCACGCGGAAAGTTTGGCGTAAATATCCTTGGTGAGCGTCTGGCTTTTTCGGGCCAGCTTGTCGATTTCTGCGGAAATGTCGACGGCGGAATCGTCCTGCACGTAGCGCAGTTCCTCGATTTTCGCCTCCAGCTCGGCGATAGGCTGCTCGAAATCGAGAAAGTTGAATTTTGGTGAGCTCATGCGTGGTTTGAAGGGCTGCCTTGGAAGCGATCGTCGTAGTTCACGAATCGGTAATGATACCAAGGTCTCATGGTTATAATTCAGCCATGGCAAACCGACTGAGCAAAATCACCACGCGCACCGGCGACGACGGCACCACCGGACTGGGGGACGGTTCCCGCATTCACAAAAGCGCGCTACGCGTAATGGTGCTGGGAGATATCGACGAGCTCAATAGCACGCTGGGCGTTCTGCTGGCCGAATCGCTGCCAGCGTCCGCGCGCACGCGGCTGACGCGAATCCAGAACCAGCTATTTGATCTGGGAGGCGAAGTCTGCATTCCGGGGTATCGCGTGATCACCGAAGCACAGGTGATCTATCTCGACGACGCTATCCGTCAATTAAATGACATCTTGCCGCCATTAAAAGAATTCATATTGCCTGGCGGCTCACGCGCCGCGGCGATTTGCCATGTTGCCCGCACCATTGCGCGACGGGCGGAACGCTCGCTGGCCGCATTGGCGGTTGACGAAAAGATGTCCGAAAGCGCATTGCATTACCTGAATCGGCTATCCGACTTCCTGTTTGTCCAGGCACGAACGCTGAATCGCGAGGCGGGTATTGCAGACGTCCTCTGGCAGCGTGAGCCTGAACCCGGCCGCGCCCGCCGATACGGGCGGGAAATCGACACCCTGACGATGGCTGACACAATTGCCAATGATCAGCTTGCCATATTGCTTGCCCAATGTGGTTTGGGCAACCGGGCCGCATTCGCGCAGCTCTACGACGCAACAAAATCGAAACTGTTTTCGGTTTCGCTTCGTATAGTACGTGAGCGGCACATTGCCGAGGAAGTACTACAGGACAGTTTTGTGAACATCTGGAACAACGCTGCAAAATATGCCACCGTCAAATCGGCGCCCATGACGTGGATGACAGCTATTGTGCGTAACCGCAGCCTCGATATCGTCCGCCGCCCATTCCTTGAGGTGGCCGATGAAAACGACTTTTTCGCGCTTAACATGGAAGATTTGACGCCTGGACCGCAGGACCTGCTTGCAACCAGGCGCGACCAGGTGAAAATCGAACACTGCATGAAAGGGCTCGACGGCGAACAGTTGCAGACCATTTCGCTGGCCTTTTTCCAGGGACTTTCACATAGCGAGGTGGCGGATCATCTCGGGCGTCCACTCGGAACGGTCAAAACCCATATTCGCCGCGGCCTGCTCAAGCTGAAGGGGTGCCTCGAATCATGAAACTGGCCCACCCCGAACTGCGCAGCCGCCTTGCCGCCGAGTACGTGCTCGGCACCATGAAGGGAGGCGCTCGCCGGCGTTTCCAGGACTATCTGAGACGCGATACCGCACTACAGGCCGACGTTGCGCGCTGGGAGGCGCATCTGACGCCACTTGCGCAGCGGCTCCCGGCCATCGAGCCGCCCGCACGCGTGTGGGCCAGCATTCAGGCACAAATCTCCAAGACCGACGCGTCCGCGCCGGGATAAGGCGGCATCGGGATTGTGGCAAAACATGGGTTTTTGGCGCAATTTGGGCCTGGGCGCCACGGGACTCGCGGCCGCATTGCTGGTCGCCGTCGTCACGGTAAAGCCGGTCGAACAGGAACCGATTCTCATGTCGGTGCTTGCCGAGGACAATAACGATGTACGCGTGTATATCGAACAACCCGAATCGGGTTTGCTGCAAGTTACGATGCTCAAGCCGTGGAATATCAGGCCGGGCATTGCCCATGAATTGTGGGTACTGCCTAAAGCCGGTACGCCGCGTTCCCTGGGTGTGATCAATAGTGCTGCCGATACGCACATTAAGTTGACCGGGCTCGACGCCAAACTGGTCAATGGCGCCTTGTTTGCGGTGTCGCTGGAGCCGCCCGGAGGATCTCCCACGGGCACTCCCACCGGCAAGGTCGTCTGCAAAGGGACAATTGCGTGGATGCCGCCAAAGTCCGCGAAAACGCGCGCGCAGACTTAGCGTGTCGCTTTAGCTCCGGCTTTCAATTTCGCACGGCTGAGATCCAGCGCATCGCAAATTTCTCTTGCCGCCATCAGCAGGCGCGGCCCGGGTCGAAACGCGTAATCCGCGGTAACGCCGTAGACATTTCCGTCGCGAACAGGCGCCAACCCCGCGTAGGCGGGCGCATTGGCAAATCGCTTTTCGTTTGACGATTTTCCGAACAAGATTGCATCGGGTGCACGCACCATCAACTCTTCCCGCGATGGTTCACTCACCAGGCTCGTCATATCTTCGAAAACGTTTGCGCCACCACAAAGACGGATCATCTCGGAGATGACGTGGTCGCGATTGACAGTCATCAGCGGCCTGGAGGAAATCTCAACGAACAATTTGACAGCCGGTTTGCCTGCGTTTGCGTCGCGAAGCGTGTCGAGCTGGCGCTGAAATGTATCGGCCGCCCATTCCGCGGGACCGGGTCGGCCGACCAGCGTGCCGATTGACCGAAGCGCGCGCGATACATCGGCGAGTTGCTTGATCTCAATAACAAACACATTGACGCCGAGCCTGTTCAATCGAGCAATATCCGCCGGACGCGTGCCGCCCTTCCACGCCAATACCAGGTCCGGCTTCAGCGCCAGCAGACTTTCCCACGAAATACCGGCTGCATCAGCAACCTGTGGAAGCCCGCGCGCCTCAGCGGGATAATCGCTATACGCTGACAGACCCACCAGCTTGTCGCCCGCACCGGCCGCGAACACCAACTCCGTAAGTGACGGCGCCAGTGTCACCATCCGCACGGCGGGTGTGCCGAGCAATGCCGGTCGCCCCTCATCGTCATGTAATGATTCCACCGGCTGCGCGAATATCAGGCACGAACCTGCAACTGACAGCACCGCAAGAGCAACGCGGGCAAACATGGAATGCATCAGGCCGCTGCGCTCAACGTTTCATGCACCCTCGCCGCCAATGCACGCCGCTGCTCATACGCGGCCCGGGCGATTGCAACATCCTCCAGGAAATACGGCAGTTCCTGCAGCGTGATCGCCTGCTGTGCGTCCACGAGGGATTTCTTCGGCATGGGGTGCATGTCGACGAGCAACATGTTGGCGCCTGCGATCACCCCCTGCGCGGCGACGTGGAACACATCCAGAATGCCATCGGGTGACGCGCCGCGCGTGCCAACCGAATGCGAAGGATCGACGCACACTGGCATGCGGGTCAGGCGGTGCACGACCGGCACGTGCGCGAAATCGACCAGGTTGCGATGCGGGTCGCCAAAATTTGTTTTCATGCCCCGCAGGCCAAAGACAATCCGGGTATTGCCTTCCGACGCGCAATACTCGGCCGCCATCAATGACTCATCAAGTGTGATACCAAAGCCGCGCTTCAGCAAAACCGGAAATTTCTTCTGCCGCCCCACCGCTTTCAGCAATTCAAAGTTTTGCGTATTGCGGGTACCGATTTGCAGCATAACCCCCGTCGGATCGCCAGTTCGGCTCAGTGCCTCATTGATCTCGTCAACATGGCCGTCGCAGGTGACCTCCATCGAGATAATCTTGATGCCATATTTTCCGGCCAGCTCAAACACCCATGGCAGGCATTCCTTGCCCATGCCCTGGAATGAATATGGGCTGGTGCGGGGCTTGTACGCCCCCATCCGGGCACAGACCTGGCCGTGCTCTTGCAGGCACGCGAATGTCTGCGCGACGTACTCACGGGAATCGACCGCGTTCAGCCCTGCAAAGGTATGCAGATTATCCTGCGAGAACGTGACACCGTTGTAGCTGAAACCGGTATCGTGTTCGTCTGCCTGATGCCGGCCCAGTATTCTGAGTTCAATGGCCATGTTATTCGGGCGTATTCTTGCGGCGTTCGCGCACCGCGGCGGCAAGTTGCTGCAGGAGTTTCTCGGTATCCGCCCAGCCGATGCAGGCGTCGGTGACCGAAACCCCATATTCCAGCGCTTTGCCGGCGGTGATATCCTGACGGCCCGGATTCAGGTGGCTCTCCACCATCACGCCAACGATGCGCTGGTCGCCCGCCGCCAGTTGCGCGGCAACATCCGTGGAAACGTCCATCTGCTTCTGGTATTTCTTGCTCGAGTTCGCGTGCGAGAAATCGATCATCACCCGCTGCGCAAGTCCGGATTTGGCCAATTCATCACAGGCGGCGTTGACGCTTGCCGCATCGTAGTTTGGTTCTTTTCCGCCTCGCAGGATGATGTGGCAGTCTTCATTTCCTGATGTCGAGAAAATCGCCGAATGGCCGCTCTTGGTGACCGACAGAAAGTGGTGCGGGGCCGCGGCGGCCTTGATGGCATCGACGGCGATCTTCATGTTACCGTCCGTGCCGTTCTTGAATCCGACCGGACACGACAAACCTGACGCGAGCTGGCGATGCGACTGGCTTTCTGTCGTGCGTGCGCCAATAGCGCCCCATGCAATCAAGTCGGCAAAGTACTGCGGCGAAATCAGGTCCAGATATTCGGTCGCCGCGGCCAATCCCATCTCATTGATGTCGAGCAGCAATTTTCTCGACAGTTTGAGACCCTTGTTGATATCGAAACTCTCGTCCAGATTCGGATCGTTGATGAAGCCTTTCCAACCTACCGTGGTGCGAGGCTTTTCAAAATACACCCGCATGACAATGGTGAGATCGGGCTCAAGACTGATACGCAGCGCCTGCAGGCGTTGGGCATATTCAATGGCCGCATCGTAATCGTGTATCGAGCAGGGGCCCACAATCACCAACAAACGGTCGTCGCCGCGATGCATGATCCGGTGGATTTCATCGCGCGCGCGGTACACCGTGCTCGACGCCTTCTCCGTGCACGGAAATTCGCGCATCAGTTGCAACGGCGGCGCCAATTCCTTGGTGCCGCGAATGCGTACGTCATCGGTGTTATAAGTCATGTCGTGCTCCGAAGTCACTAGTTGAAGGTTGGTTTTGCCGTTTGTCATGATTTTCTCACCTCGTTCTGCCAGACACGCATCCGGCAGGCATAAAAAAACCGCCGGGTTTCGGGCCGGCGGTTTTTTAGAAATCGTGGCGCTTAGAGTCTGCGCACTAACCTTTCTCCGCCGTGGGCATCGAAAAATAGAAGTACCAGAAATAGAAAGCGCGATTAATCACGAATTCATACTAACAGGGTTTTTGTGCAGTGCGCAAGTTTTCATCCGGATTGCAAAGGATTTGGCGCCGGGACGTACATGATGCCCTTGAGTGCGACGCAACGGAACTTCACCCAGCACTTGCCTTGAAGACCAGCGCCACCCCGTTATTGCACCAGCGCTGGCCAGTTGGCTGCGGTCCGTCATTAAAAAGATGGCCATGGTGGCCGCCGCAGCGAGCGCAGTGATATTCCGTGCGCGGATAGATATGCTTGAAATCGGTTTTCTTGTCGAACACGCCAGGTAGCGTGGTGAAGAAACTCGGCCAGCCCGTGCCGCTGTCAAACTTCATTTCTGATGTGTAGACGGGCAGATCGCATCCGGCGCAGTGGAAAACGCCTTTGCGTTTTTCGTCGTTCAGCGGGCTGGTGAAGGCGCGTTCGGTACCTTCGTCACGCAATACGTTGAAGGAGGCCGGAGCAAGACGTTTCTTCCATTCGGCGGCGGGTAACTCGAGCTTATCGATCTTGGTCATGGGCTGGCTCGCTTGTTTAAGGGCGATCTTGATTTGTTCGGCGGGTAGGGTTTGAACGCCTTGGGCGTGTGCCAGCGTGGGGATCGCAGAAGCACCCGTCACGGCGAACAGATTTTGCAGAAATGTGCGGCGTTGCATATTGTGTCCTGGGGTTGAAACAAGTTAGGTCGAATTTTCCACAAAAAGTTTACATTGCGAATAAGAAAAAAACTGGCGTATTGGTTACGTCACAATCAAACAATGGGGTCAGCCCGTCCCGCCTACGGTCAATCCTTCGATACGCAGCGTCGGCTGCCCGACCCCGACCGGGACGCTCTGCCCTTCCTTGCCGCAAACGCCAACCCCGGGATCCAGTTGCATGTCGTTGCCGATCATGGTGATGCGTTTCAACGATTCGATGCCGTTGCCGATCAGCGTGGCGCCAACAACCGGGTAGGTAATCTTGCCATCCTCGATCATGTAAGCCTCGGAGGCGGAGAAGACGAATTTGCCGTTGGTGGTATCAACTTGTCCACCGCCGAAATTTGCTGCGTACAAGCCGTGTTTGACACTGGCGATGATTTCTTCGGGCGACTTGTCACCGCCCAGCATCAGCGTGTTGGTCATGCGTGGCATGGGTATGTGCGCATAGGACTCGCGCCGGGCATTGCCGGTCACCGGATGACCCATCAGGCGGGCATTGAGCGAATCCTGCATATAGCCTCGCAGAATGCCGTCCTCGATCAGTACGTTGCGTTGCGTGAGGTTGCCTTCGTCATCGACATTGAGCGAGCCGCGCCGGTCGGCAATGGTGCCGTCATCGATGACCGTGACACCCGGCGCGGCAATGCGTTCGCCAATGCGCCCGGAGAACACGGAACTTCCCTTGCGATTGAAGTCCCCTTCGAGGCTGTGGCCGACGGCTTCGTGCAGGAGGATCCCCGGCCAGCCGGCGCCAAGGACAACGGTCATCTGCCCGGCTGGCGCAGGCTTGGCATCTAGATTAATCAGCGCCTCGCGCACGGCAAGCCGGGCGATTTCGCGCAACACGTTATCAGAAAAATACGTGTAGTCGTAGCGCCCACCCCCGCCAGAGCTGCCTTGCTCGCGGCGGCCATTCTGTTCAGCAATGACGGTGAGCCCGATATGGACCAGGGGACGCACATCGGCCGCCATGACACCATCATTCCGCGCCACCATCACAACATCATATTCACCCGAGAGACGGCCCATCACCTCCTTGACGCGCGGATCGATGGCACGGGCAAACTGCTCCACGCGCTCAAGGATGCGCACTTTGTCCGCGTCCGAGAAACTCGACACCGGATCGGTCGGCGTATATAGCGCACGACCGGGCTTGTTCAGCGAGGTGGATGCCTTGCCCGCGCTGGCGTTGCCGTTGGCGCGCGCGATACTGCGCGTCGCGGCGGCGGCTGAAGAAAGTGCTGCACGGCTGATGTCATCGGAATAGGCGAACGCGGTTTTCTCGCCCGAGACCACGCGCACGCCCACGCCCTGATCGATGTTGAAGCTGCCGGATTTTACGTGCCCTTCCTCCAGGCTCCAACCCTCCGAGCGAGAGTATTGAAAGTACAGATCGGCATAGTCCGCGTCGTGGGTCAGGATCTCGTCGAAGATTGATTCGATGGCGGCCTCGTTAAGGCCATACGGCGCCAGAAGTGTCGATTGGGCGATGCTGTAGGGGGTGGCGGACATGGCGCTTTCAGGCGGTAAGGATGTGCGAACTCGAAAGAAAAACGAAAAACATTATCGCAGAGGGTTGGGATGGAACGAGGAATTTGCAAGCGCAACTTGCCGTGTATCGGCGCTTCACAAACATCACAAACCCAAGCACTGGAGCGCTGTTACAGGCATTTATGCCCGGAAAGTGCCCGCCGGTGCTTGAGTTTTATCGAATTACTTGCGGCGCCACTCGGTCATACCGCCTGGTTTGTCTTCCAGGACAATGCCCATTTCTTCGAGTTGTTTGCGAATGCTGTCGGCGCGGGCAAAATCTTTTGCTTTCTTGGCGGCATTGCGGTCGTCAATGAGCGTCTGGATATCGGTTGCCTGACCACCCTTCACAAAATCGTCGGCACTTTCTTGCAGCAAACCGATCGTTCCGCCCAATGCCTTCAATAATCCGGATAACTTCGCGGACCCGGTCTTGCGTACCTCATCGCGCAATTCATAAAGCACCGCATACGCCGCGGGTGTATCGAAATCATCTTCCATCGCGGCCCTGAATCGCGCGGCAAAAGGATTTGCCCAGTCGATCGCCACAACTTCGGGCGGCACATCCTTCAGCACCCTGTATAGGCCCATCAAAGAGTTTCCCGCATCCATCAGCGCTTCATAGGTGTAGTTGATCTCGCTACGGTAATGCCCGCGCAGCAGGAAAAAACGCACCTCCTCGCCGCCGCGCACCGGGTTGAGTTTATTCAGCACTTCGCGCGCGGTGAAAAAATTGCCCAGAGACTTCGACATTTTTTCGCTGTCGAAATTCAGGAATGCGGCGTGCATCCAGATATTGACGAAAGAATGGCCCGCATTTCCGTTGAATGCCCCTTCGCTCTGCGCAATTTCATTTTCGTGATGCGGAAACTGCAGATCCCAGCCGCCACCGTGAATGTCCAGTTTCTCTCCCAGCACGGCCTTGCACATGGCCGAGCATTCGATATGCCAACCCGGGCGTCCGCTGCCAAAAATAGACGGCCATTGCGGCTCATACGGCTTGGCCGCTTTCCACAACGCAAAATCCAGGGGGTCGCGCTTGTTGGTATCGACCACCGTACGCTCGCTTGCCTGCAGGTCATCCAGATTCCGTCGGGAAAGCTTGCCGTAGCCCTCAAACTCCCGCACCGCGTAGTACACATCACCATTCGGCGCGCGATAGGCGAGGCCCTTGTCTTCCAGAATCTTGATGATTTCCAGCATGCCGTCGATGTAACGCGTGGCGCGCGGCTCGTGCGTGGGGCGCTGTAGCTTCAGGCGATCGAAATCTTCATGCATGGCTGCCGTCATGCGTTCGGTCAGCGCATCAATCGGTTCACCGTTCTCATTTGCACGATCGATGATTTTGTCGTCGATATCGGTGATGTTGCGCGCATAACTGACCTCATAGCCGCTGACCTTGAGCCAGCGGAAGATCATGTCGAAAACTGAAAACGTGCGGGCATTGCCAATGTGAAAAAAGTCATACACCGTCGGCCCGCAGACGTACATTTTTACCCTACCAGGCTCGATGGGCGTGAAGATCTCCTTCTTGCGGGTAAGCGTGTTGTAGATGGTTTGCATGTTGTTTGCGATCAAGTGGGTTCGGTGTCCTGCACTTGGCAGGGTTTTTCGAGTGGACTGAAACTTGGAGGCGCCTGGTTTGTCGCAGGCGATGATCTTGTCGGTTACGAGGGGGACCGATTGGTCATACAATCAGGCTTCGCTTGAAGCCCGAACCGCGACGTTCGCGGTCAGCAACATCGCGCCCGAGGGGCGCAATGGCCGGATTCGCAGGCGCCACCAGCGCGATAGCGTAGCGTGGAAGGCGGCGGAGATATTGTGTAGCGGGAAGGCATTCTTGGTAGAATATCGGCTGATTAACGTGAAAGTGTTTTTTAATTAATTCAATGAATTATAACAGAATGCTCACTACGACCCTCGCTCATCGCCTGCGTTTCGGCACCTGCACATTGCTTGCCTTGCTATTTGGTTTTTCCGCATCGGTCCACGCGGGCCCGGTGGAAGATACCAAGGAAGCGACGCGCTTGTATCAGCAAAACAAGCCTGACCAGGCGCTGGTCAAAATCAACGCTGCGCTTGCCCAGCAACCAAAGGATGCGCAGGGACGCTTCCTGAAGGGGCTGATCTTTACCGAACAGAAGAAAACCTCGGAGGCGATCCAGATTTTTACGGGTCTCACGGAGGATTTCCCGGAATTGCCTGAGCCGTACAACAACCTTGCCGTTCTCTATGCGAGTCAAGGCAACTACGACAAGGCAAAAGCCGCGCTGGAACTGGCGATTCATACGCACCCCAGCTATTCGACGGCCTACGAAAATCTGGGCGACATTTATGCGCAGCTGGCGCGCCGCTCGTACGATAAGGTCCTGCAACTCGACAAGACAAACACAAGCGCGCAAAGCAAGCTGGCGATGGTGAAGGATCTGTTTACCCCGCCGGGCAAAGCGCCACCTGCGACCACCGTGGCGGTTATTGATACGCCAAAAGCGGCGACCACACCTGCTGTCGCAACCACTACGACTAAACCGGAACCAGCAAAGGCGGTTGCCGTGGCATCGGTTGCAAAACCCGAACCCGCGAAGCCCGCCACCGCGGGCATGAAACCAGAAGCCCAGGTGACCGCTGCCGTTCAGGCTTGGGCCAATGCGTGGTCGGCGAAAGATGTCGCGGGTTACCTTGCCTTCTACGCAGCAAATTTTGAGACACCCGATGGTCTGGCCCGCAGCGCGTGGGAAGCGCAGCGCAAGGAACGCATCGAGCGACCCAAATCGATTACGGTCGATGTTAAAGTTTCCAAGGTGACGGTCAGAGGCGATGAAGCGACGATCGTGTTTCGGCAGTCCTATCATTCCGATACCGTAAAGAGCAACAACACCAAGACCATGAAGCTCGTGAAGTCGGGGGATAAATGGCTGATCCGCTCAGAGCGTGCCGGCGCTTAGTGGATAGCCCATTGCGCGCCACCCGCATGGCCCAGGCGGCATTGGCCGCCGCCCTTACGGCAGGACTCAACACCTTTGCCGTTGCCCAAACCACCTCAATGATGTCCGTTGCTTTCAGCAATGAAGTCGAGGCCTCACTGGTGCGCGCCCTCGAAACATTGAAAGCTGGCGGCATACAGCCGGCCCTGCGCGAACTCGACGCAGCGCTCGCAAAGAATCCCAACTTTCGCCTTGGTCACCAGATGAAGGGCGATTTACTGATGGCGAAGGCCGGCTCGCCAGTGGCCTTCGGTGGCGGCAAGAGCCAACCTGAACTGGTGGCCAGCCTGCGCGATGAGGCGAAGGTGCGGTTCAATCGCTACTTTGACGCACCACCGGCCGATGCGTTACCCACGGCACTGCTGCAATTGGCGCCGCATCAACAACATGCGCTGCTGCTCGATAGCGAGAAATCGCGCATCTACGTCTTCAAAAACGTCGATGGTCAGCCGCGATATCTGGCTGATTTTTATATCTCCGGTGGGAAAAACGGTTTCGAAAAAGGTCGCGAAGGCGACCAACGCACACCGCTTGGCGTTTATCACATCACATCGAGCATGGGCCGTGAAAAGCTGACCGATTTTTACGGTCCCGGCGCATTTCCGATCAACTATCCCAACGAATGGGACAAGCGTTTGGGAAAAAATGGCTCGGGCATCTGGATTCATGGCACACCGTCATCAACCTATAGCCGTCCGCCACGTGCGAGTGATGGATGCGTGGTGCTTACCAACGACGATTTCGCGCAGATTTCAAAATTTGTCGAGCCCGGCGTCACGCCAATTGTCATCGTGCCGACCGTGCAATGGCAATCGCCGGACCAATGGCTTGAGTTTCGTGACACATTCTCGACGGCCCTCAACGTATGGAAAACGGATTGGGAAAGCCTGCGGATGGATGGCTATCTTTCACACTACTCTGACAAGTTCGATGCCGACGGAAAGGACATCAAGGACTGGATATCCAACAAACGGCGCATCAATGCCAGCAAGAATTTCGTGAAGGTGAATATTTCAAATTTGTCCATTTTCGAATACCCGATCACACCCGGCACCCCGCCAATGGTGATGGTGACGTTCGATCAGGATTACAGAAGCAGCAATAACGCCGTCAAGATGACGAAGCGCCAGTACTGGCAGCGCGAAGAAGGCCGCTGGAAAATCATCTATGAGGCGGCGGCCACCTGACGGTTCCGCAACGGGTAATACGTTTCATTTCATTCAACAGGAGCAAATATTCATGATTCGCACCACTCAATTTTTTTCGACCGTTTCCGGCGCATTGTTCGCGGCATTTTTCATGACTGCCGGCCTCGCCCAGAAGCCCGCTGAAGCACCTGCGGCCACCCCGAAAGCCGCTGCAAAGGTCGCACCGGCGAAAGCATCCGCTTGCAAACTCGATGACAAAGGAACCACCCCGATGAAAGTCAAACTCACCACCAGCATGGGCGCGATCACGCTCGAATTGAACAAGGAAAAAGCGCCGCTCTCTACGGAGAACTTCGTGAAATACGTGGAAAGCGGCCATTACAATGGCACGATTTTCCATCGCGTGATCGGCAACTTCATGATTCAGGGTGGCGGCTTCGACAAGAACCTGGCACAGAAGCCGACCAATCCGCCGATCAAGAACGAGGCAACCAACGGCCTCAAGAACGACAACTACACCGTTGCCATGGCGCGCACGGGCGTAGTGGATTCCGCGACCGCGCAGTTCTTCATCAACGTGAACAACAACGATTTTCTGAACCATGCCGGTCAGGCGAACTTTGGCTATGCCGTGTTTGGCAAAGTTATTGAGGGCATGGATATAGTCGACAAGATCAAAGCGGTCAAGACGGGGCCGAAAGGCATGTTCCCGACCGATGTGCCGCAGGAGGCCGTAATGATCGAGAAGGCCGAGTGCCTGTAGTCGATTCATTTACATTGTCGAAAAGGGGCAGCCGGGTTTCAGATTCCGGCTGCCCTTTTTTATAGGCGCGTCATGACGACACTATTCATCTCGGATTTGCATCTGTGCGAAGAAAGGCCGCGTCTCAATGCGCTGTTCACGCGTTTCCTTGATGATATAGCGTGCGATGCCGAGGCACTTTACATTCTGGGTGACCTGTTCGAATTCTGGATCGGTGATGACCAACTAGATCATGATCCTTTGGCGCGGGCCGTTGCGAAGCAATTGGCGAGAACTGCAGATCGGGGGACTCGTATATTCTTCATGCACGGCAACCGCGACTTTCTGATCAGTGCTCGATTTGCGAGAGAGGCCAGCCTCACATTGCTGCCGGATCCTGCGCAGCTGACATTGGGTGAACAGCGGATTTTGTTGATGCACGGCGATACGCTTTGTACTGATGACGTCGCATATCAGGAATTTCGCGCGCAGGTGCGCGATCCGGCGTGGCAGGCCGAGGTGCTGGCGAAGCCCTATGCCGCGCGTGCCGCACTGGCGCGCACGATGCGTTCGCGGAGCGATATCGAGAAGTCCATCAAGGCCGACGCCATCATGGATGTGAATGCGGAAGCCGTTGCAGCAGCCTTTGAAAGGCACCAATATCCGGTGATGATCCACGGCCATACCCATCGTCCTGCAAAGCACCAGTTGACTGTCAACGGCCACGCATGCACCAGGTGGGTCCTTCCGGATTGGCACGCGCATGGTGGCTACCTGTCAACTGATGGCTCGCACAACGAACTTACGGCGCATGCAATCTAGAGGCAGCGTTTGACCGCAACCTAAAGTTGATAGGGGCTTGATACGCACGCACACGCTCCCGGCCACGCATCCGGAATCTGCGACTCACGCCTACCTGCGATGACGTTTGCGTTGGTGCAGTTGGAATCAGCAGGCAAAATATGTTTCACTTCAACACCAACCCGCTGCCCAAAGTGCGCGTCTCAATTCGCGCAAAAAAACTTGTCGACATGAAAACGAAACACAAAAATGCAAACACCTGATCAACCCATCCTGAGAGACATCGTTCTGGTCGGCGGGGGTCATAGCCACGTGGGTGTGCTCAAGAGTTTTGGCATGAAACCCATTCCCGGTGTGCGCCTCACCCTAATCTGCACCGACATGCACACGCCCTATTCCGGCATGTTGCCGGGCTATGTGGCAGGCCACTACAAATTTGACGATGTGCATATCGATTTGAGTCGGCTCGCAGTGTCTGCGGGGGCGCGCCTTTTCCGTGATGAAGTGATCGGCCTTGACCGCGCCAACAACAAGGTGTTGTGCCGCAACCGCCCGCCCGTTCCCTACGATCTGCTTTCCATCAACATCGGCTCCACGCCACAATTGAGACAGGTCCCCGGGGCCGCGGATAACGCGATCGCGGTCAAGCCGATCCAGCACTTCAACGACCGCTGGCTGGCACTGCTGGACCGCGTGCAACATCACGCAGGCAAGTTGACCATTGCCGTCGTGGGTGCGGGTGCCGGTGGCGTTGAGTTGCTGCTGGCCATGCAATTTCGTCTACGCAATGAACTGCAAAAGCTTGCGCGCAATCAGGGCGATCTCGTCTTCCACCTGTTCACAGACGGTCCGGATATTTTGCCAACACACAGTGCCGGCGTGCGCGGGCGCTTTGATTCCGTGCTGGCCGAGCGGGGCGTGTTGGTTCACCGCAATGCCGGCGTCACGCATGTTTTTCCCGGTCGTCTTCAAACGGCCACAGGTGAATTGCTGACGACCGATGAAATCGTCTGGGTTACCAGTGCGGGCGGCGCACCATGGCTGCGTGACACGGGTCTTGCACTCGACGCGGATGGTTTTATCAACGTGACGGATACCCTGCAAACGGTGACCGACCCCAATGTCTTTGCGGCGGGCGACATCGCCTGCATGATTAACTACAAGCTTGAGAAGGCCGGCGTGTTCGCGGTCAGGCAAGGCCCCCCGCTGACGGCAAACTTGCGCCGCGCGGTTGAAGGTGTGCCACTGCGTGAATACCATCCCCAGTCGCGCTGGCTTGCCTTGATCAGCACCGGTGACAAATATGCCGTGGCCTCACGCGGATGGCTAGGATTTGCAGGAAGCATCGTGTGGCAATGGAAGGACTGGATCGACCGGCGTTTTATGGCCAAGTTTCAGGACTTGACGCCAATGAATGCGAGCGCGCTGGCGGCAAATTCATCGGCGACCAACACCAACAGTGTCAAGCTGAGCCAGGAAGAATCTCTGCAGGCCATTTCGGCCATTGCCATGCGCTGCGGCGGCTGCGGGGCAAAGGTGGGGGCAACGGTTCTGTCTCGTGCGCTGCGCAATTTGCATCCTGTGGATCGTGATGACGTGGTGATCGGCCTGAAAGACCCAGACGATGCCGCCGTCATGCGGGTGCCACCGGGCAAGGCCATGGTGCACTCGGTAGACTTTTTCCGATCATTCATCGATGACCCTTACATATTTGGCAAAGTAACCGCCAATCATGCATTAGGTGACATCTGGGCGATGGGCGCGGAAGCGCAATCGGCCACCGCGATTGCGACGGTGCCGTCGGGGCTGGAATCAAAGGTCGAAGACGTGCTGTTCCAGATGATGTCAGGTGCACTCGAAGTGCTGAACGAGGCCAACTGCGCACTGGTGGGCGGGCACACGGGGGAAGGCAAGGAGTTGGCGCTGGGTTTTGCCGTCAACGGCTTGATCGATGACGACCCCGCGAGGATCTTGCGCAAGAGCGGCATGAAGCCCGGTGATATCCTGATTTTGACCAAACCGATTGGCACCGGCACCCTGTTCGCCGCCCATGCGCGCCTGGCCGCCAAAGGGCGATGGATCGATGCGGCGCTGCAATCGATGGTGGTGTCGAACCGGCTGGGTGCGAAGTGCCTGTTTGAGCATGGCGCCACCGCCTGCACCGACTTGACCGGCTTTGGCCTGCTGGGCCACCTGGTGGAAATGACCCGCCCTTCAGGCGTGGATGCCGAGTTGAATCTCTCCGCATTGCCGCTGCTGGACGGCGCGGAGGAATGCGTGGCGTCAGGTATTGTCAGCTCACTGCAGAGCGCCAATGTGCGGCTGCGTCGCGCCCTACGCAATCAGGATGCGATGATCAAACACCCGCGATATCCGCTGATCTTTGACCCGCAAACGGCAGGAGGCCTTCTGGCCAGCATTCCCGCTGATCGCGCCGACGCTTGCATCGCGGAACTACGTGCACTGGGCTACACAAGGACGGTGGCGATTGGCCGCGTTTTGGAAAAAGGCGATGCGCTGGAACCGATCATACTAACGGCTTGAGGCTCGTCAATTGGTGGATTGACCGGTCTGACCTGACGATTTGCGGTCAAGCGGCGTCGATTCCCTGCGCAAGATCGGCTTGTATATCGCTAACCGCTTCCAGCCCGACTGCCACCCGCAGCAATCCATCCGAGACTCCCGATGCGTCACGCTCGGCCTGCGAAATGCGTGCGTGGGTGGTGGTTGCGGGATGGGTAATGGTGGTCTTGGTATCGCCAAGATTTGCGGTAATCGAAATCATGCGCACCGCATCGACCACTTTCCACGCGGCGGCCCTGCCACCCTTGACTTCAAACGACACCACCGCGCCTTGCGAATTCGCCTGCCGATAGGCAAGTCCATATTGGGGATGGGATTCCAGCCCGGCGTAATGCACCTTGACCACCTGGGGCAAGGTCTCGAGCCATTGCGCTAACTGGAACGCAGATCGCGATTGTGCTTCAACGCGAAGCCGCAGCGTCTCCATGCCTTTGAGGCAGATCCATGCATTAAATGGAGAAAGTGCCGGGCCCGCCGTACGCACGAATCCGTAAATGGGATCGATCAATTCCTTGCGTCCACACACTGCCCCGGCAAGCACGCGACCTTGACCATCAAGATACTTGGTCGCGGAGTGAATCACCAGGTCTGCGCCGTGTTCGACGGGACGTTGCAACGCCGGTGTCAGCAGGCAATTGTCGATGGCGAGCACGGCATTCGCGCGCTTGGCAATATCGGCGAGCGCGGCGATATCGCAGATTTCCGCCAGCGGATTCGACGGCGTTTCGGAGAACAACAGCCGCGTATTCGGGCGCACGGCCGCGCGCCACTCGTCGACGTTCGCGGGAGACACCCATGTGGTATCCACACCGAATTTCTTGCAGATCTGATCGAATAGCGGCACGACAGTGCCAAACACGCTGCGCGACGAAATGATGTGATCGCCGCTTTTCAGCAGCCCCATGACGGTGCTCGCGATTGCCGCCATGCCGGTGGACGTGGCGATGCACGCCTCGGTTGCCTCGAGCGCGGCCAGGCGGGCCTGAAACATCGTCACCGTCGGATTGGTGAAGCGGCTATAAATGAAGCCCGGCTCTTCATTGGCAAAACGCCTCGCCGCCTCGGCAGCGTTCGCGTAAACGAAGCTCGATGTCAGCGAAAGCGCCTCCGAATGTTCCTGGAAATCACTGCGAATTTGCCCGGCACGTACGGCTAGCGTGTCAAATTGGAATTTGTCAGTCATGGTTAGTCATGGATCCACCGTTGACAGGCCAAGATCGAGCTGGTGGGTCTTCCCCCTCTTCTACCGATACACCCGCGGTTTCGCCGTCATTGCGGTTCGCTTCGATTCCAGCCAAATATTCATCCGAAACGCCGCCGGTAATATAAATTCCGTCGAAACACGATGCATCGAAGCTTTTTATCGCGGGATTACAGGAACGGACATCCTCGATCAAGTCCGCGAGATCCTGATAAAAAACTGCATCCGCGCCGATGGCTTCCGCGATTTGCGCGGCGTCGCGTCCGGTGGCAATCAGTTCCGCCCGCGAAGGCATATCGATGCCATAGACATTTGGAAACCGCACCGGCGGCGCGGCGGAGGCGAAATAGACTTTCTTCGCCCCGCAATCGCGGGCCATTTGCACAATCTCCCGGGACGTCGTGCCACGCACAATTGAATCATCCACCAGGAGCACGTTCTTTCCCTTGAATTCAACTGCCATCGCATTCAGCTTCTGACGCACCGATTTCCGGCGCTGCTCCTGTCCCGGCATGATGAATGTGCGACCGATATAGCGATTCTTGATAAAACCTTCCCGGTACTTCACACCGAGTACCTGCGCGACCTCCACCGCGGAAGGACGGCTCGTATCCGGGATGGGAATCACCAGGTCGATCTCAATATTCGGCTGCTCGCGCTGGATTTTCTTGGCGAGCGAACGGCCCATCAGCGAACGCGTTTCATAAACCGAGATTCCATCGATGACCGAATCGGGGCGTGCAAGATAAACATATTCAAAAATGCACGGGTGCAAACTTGCGTTCGGCGCGCACTGGCGGCTGAAAAAATTCCCCGACGTGTCTATCAGGATGGCCTCGCCTGGCGCCACGTCGCGCATGATTTCAAAACCGAGTGTGTCCAGCGCCACGCTCTCGGAGGCCACCATGAATTCGACGCCTTTGTCACTTTCGTTCTTGCCGATGATCAGCGGACGAATGCCGTGTGGATCGCGAAACGCCAGCAAACCATAGCCGGCAATCATGGCGACAATGGCGTACGCCCCCTTCGCGCGGCGATGCACGCCGCCCACAGCATTGAATATCGCGTCCGGATCAAGGCGATTGCCGAGCGCGGCTTGCGCGAGTTCATGGGCCAGCACGTTGAGCAATACTTCCGAATCTGAATTGGTGTTGACGTGTCGCAGATCGTCTTGAAAAAGTTCACGTTGAAGTTCGGCGGTATTGACGAGATTGCCGTTATGGCCGAGCACCACGCCAAACGGCGAATTGACATAAAACGGCTGCGATTCCGCCGCGCTGGCGGCTGAGCCCGCCGTCGGGTAACGGCAATGTGCGATGCCCATGTGGCCCGTGAGCGCGCGCATGTCGCGGGTGCGGAATACATCCCGAACCAGTCCCCGGTCCTTGTGCATGTGAAAAGTCCGACCATCGGCGGTGACGATACCCGCCGCATCCTGACCACGGTGTTGCAGGACGGTCAGGCCGTCATAGAGCAACTGGTTGACCTGGCTTTTTGAAACGATGCCAACGATGCCGCACATAGAAAAGGTCCCTTATCCTTGCTGACCGACGAGCGATTGCCGCAACACTGGCGCCCGATAGGTGATGCGTGAAGCCACACTTTCCGGCAAGAGTGTACGGGCATGCATTGCAGCGCTTTCCAGCCAAGGTATCGCCGCTGCATTTTTCCACAGTGCCGACTGGGGAAACTTGGTCATGCCCGCGGCCAAGGTCAAAACAACCAGAACCAGTGCACCACGCAGCAAGCCAATGATCGCACCCACGGATCGATTCAATCCGCCCAGTCCCAATTTTCTCACGAGTTCCGAAATCAAACTCGCAAGCATGCCGGATATGACGAGTACAAACAGGAAAATGGACAACCAGCCCACGGCTGTGCGATAGACGGGTTCGGCCATCCAGTCGGCGAAGTAGCCCGCCAGATTCTGTGCATACGCATGCGCCAGGACAAAGGCCAGAATCCATCCAGCGATATTAATGACTTCGCGTATGGCACCTCGCACGATACCGACGATAATCGAGATGGCGACCAGCGCAATAATGGCGTAATCAAGTTCGTTCACGGGAAGCTAATTCAGCGGCACGATCTTGCCATCCGCACCCGCGAGTTTTACCTGTGCAAGTGCCGCCTCGGCTTTGTCGCGGGTGGCGTAGGGGCCGACGCGTACCCGCGTGGCATTGCCGCTCTTGATGGGAATGTTCTCGGTGTGAACGTTCAGCTTGGCTTCTTTCATCTTTGCGATGACCTGTTTGGCGTTGTCGGCGTCGCTGAAGACGCCGAGTTGCACGACGAAACCGGTATTGCCAGCAGCTGGCTTCGCGTCGGCCTTTACCGGCTTTTCGGTTTTCACGACGGGCTTTGCCGCTACCTTCACGGCGTCCTTGGCCGGAGGCGGCGCAGCAACCGCAACAGGCTTGTCAGCCTCTGGCACAGCAGCAACCTTGGGGACATCAATGGCGACAGGGGTTGGCACCACGACCGGCGAGACCGCAGGCGCGGGCAATGCTGGCTGGCCTTCCTTCGAGGGCACCTGGACCGAAATGTCCTGGGTTTTAGCCGCTTGGCCAGCACGCTTGGGTTCGCGATCGAAGATCATCGGCAGAAACACGATGGCCAACAAGCCGATCGTGACCGCACCGATCAGGCGTCGCCGTCCGCGGCGTTTCAGCTCAAGTTCGGTGGCGGAAATTTCGGGATGATGGGAAGCGGCCATGGCGAGAATCCGGGGTCACGTCGATTGGATCAGTTGCAGGATTTCCGCAACCGTATAGAACGAACCGAACACGAGAATTCTATCATTCTCACCTGCTTTCTCCCGCGCTGCAGCATAGGCTTTTGAGACGCTGACATGGCGCGAAAATCGGTCGCCAAGGCCGTGCGCCGCAAGTTTGCCCGCCAGCATTTCCAACGTCGCGCCGCGCTCGCCGGCAACCGTTTCCAAGCCGGCAATGCACCAGAAGTCGATGCGGCCTTTGAGGATATCGATAACGGAATCGATGTCCTTGTCCTTGAGCATGCCGAATACGGCGTAGGTGTTTTGATGGAATCCCATGGAACCCAACGCATCGTTCAACGCCCGAGCCGCGTGCGGATTATGCGCGACGTCGAGCACCACGACCGGCCGCCCCGGTAATACCTGCATGCGACCCTGCCACGCGACTTCCAGCAGACCGCGTTTGACCTGGCCCTGTGATACCGGCAAACGATCCTGCAGCGCCTCAAGCGCGGCCAATGCACCAGACGCATTTTTGAGCTGGTAGGCGCCGCGCAACGCCGGAAATGGCAATGAATGCCGCGCGCTATCCTTGCCGAAAAACTGCCACTGGCCATCCATCACCTGATAGCGGAAATCGCGATTGAGCAAACGCAGGTCCGCGCCAATGTCTTTCGCATGGTCAAGCAGTGATTGCGGCGGGTTGACATCGGCAAAGAACGCGGGACGTCCTGTCCGGTAAACATGCGCCTTCTCAAAACCGATTTCTTCCCGCGTATTGCCCAGATAAGATTGATGATCCAGATCGACGCTGACGACGATACTCACATCGGCATTTACGATATTGACGGCATCCAGCCGCCCACCCAGACCAACTTCAAGTATGGCCACATCGACGCGATCCTGATGAAACAGCCAAAGCGCCGAGAGCGTGGCGAATTCAAAATAGGTAAGCGGCACAGCGGGCTCGATTGAGGTGCGCGCGATCTCCACAGCCTCGAATGACGCGATGAGTTGTCGGTCGCTCGAATCCACGTTGCCGATCCGAACCCGTTCGTTGTAACGCACCAGATGCGGTGAGGAGTAAAAACCTGTCTTGAATCCAGCAACATGCAGGATTGATTCCAGCATCGCGCAGGTCGAACCTTTGCCATTGGTGCCGCCGACAATGACGTTTATCGGCGCCCGCGGACAGTCCATTCGCTCCCAGACCGCGCGCACACGATCCAGACCCATTACTATTTCAGCAGAGTGCTGACGGCCGATATAGTCGAGCCAGTCGTCGAGATTGGTCAACATGAACGGTTTGAATAAGACGTAATAGTTAAGGTCGGCTCTGGGCGGCCGTTTCCAGCCATTTTCTGCCTGAAAGCCGCTCCTGTTCTAGAGTTTGCCCGTGTTTCGCTATGCAACCGGCAATGGCTCTTTTTGCAACAGCGTCACCAGCTGTGCCACCTTGTCGCGTATCTGGCGCCGATCGACAATTAAATCGATCGCACCTTTTTCCAGCAGGAACTCCGCGCGCTGAAATCCTTCCGGCAAAGTTTCCCGTACTGTTTGCTCGATTACCCTCGGGCCGGCAAAGCCAATCAACGCGCCGGGCTCCGCGATGACCACATCCCCCAGAAACGCGAAGCTCGCGGATACGCCGCCCATGGTCGGGTCGGTCAACACTGAAATGAACGGAAGGCGCGCCTTGGAAAGCATATGCAATGCGGCAGTCGTTTTCGCCATCTGCATCAGCGATAGCAAGCCTTCCTGCATGCGCGCGCCGCCGGTCGCGGAATAACAAACGAACGGAAGCTTCTCATCGGAACAGGCTTCCACCGCGCGTGCGAAACGCTCTCCGACGACGGACCCCATGGAGCCACCCATGAAATTGAATTCAAATGCCGCCGCAACTAGCGGCACACCCTTGACGGTCCCCTGAATCACCACCAATGCATCGGTCTCGCCGGTTGCCTTTTCAGCATCCTCCAGACGATCGAGATATTTCTTGCTGTCCCGGAACTTGAGGGTATCGATCGGCACGACTTCGCTGCCGATTTCTGCGCGTCCTTCCGGATCAAAAAACAGGTCCAGCCTGACGCGTGCGGAAATGCGATTGTGGTAATTGCACTTTGGACAGACGTGCTGGTTGTTCTCCAGATCGGTGAAATACAGCGTTGCCTGGCACGACGGGCACTTGCTCCACAGTCCCTCCGGCACGGCTTTCTTCTGCAGCGTGCTTGCGGCCTTGATCTTCGGCGGCAGTAGCTTTCGGAACCAGCTCATGTATCCATCGCCTCACGAATGCCCTTGACCAGCGCAGCAACCCGCGGGATGGCGGTCTCAGGCGTGCCCGTTTCCAACTCCTGAATGAGGCGCGAACCGATTACCACCGCATCGGCGAAAACGGCGATGCGTCGTGCCGTCTCGGCATCGCGAATGCCGAAGCCGACACCAACGGGTAACTTGGTCTGCGCTTTGATCACGTCGATCATCTCTTTGACATCACCCGTATCGATATTTCCGGCACCGGTCACCCCTTTCAGGGAAACGTAGTAGATATAGCCACGCGCCGTATCGCACACCAGTTTGATACGCGCGGCCGTGGAAGTCGGTGACAACAGATAAATGATATCGATACCCACTGCATCCATGGTTTCCAGCAATTCCCGGCTTTCTTCCGGCGGGTAATCGACCACCAGCACACCATCGACTCCTGCGTTCTTGGCGCGCTCAGCAAACAACTTCATGCCCATGCGCTCAATCGGGTTGGCGTAGCCCATCAACACCACTGGCGTAGAAGCGTTGGTCTTCCGGAATTCGCTTACACAGGCGAGCACCTCGTTTAATCCGCCCCCAAATTTCAATGCGCGATCGGCCGCACGCTGAATCACCGGGCCATCGGCCATCGGATCGGAAAAAGGCACGCCGAGTTCGATCACATCGGCGCCGGATGAAACCAGCGCATGCATGAGCGGCACCGTCGTATTGGGAGACGGATCGCCGGCCATGATGTAGGGAATAAGCGCGGTTCTTTTTTCGCCCCCAAGCCGTGCGAATGTGGCGGATATTCTGGACATCAGTTCGCCTTCGTGGTGACTTGTCCGGCCGAAAGCACCTGACCGGAACGATCCGCAACCGTGGCCATATCCTTGTCACCCCGGCCGGAAAGATTGACCAGCAACACCTTGTCTTTTGACATGGCGGGTGCCATTTTCATGGCCTGCGCAACGGCGTGGCTTGACTCCAGCGCGGGAATAATCCCTTCGGTGCGGCACAGCCGATGGAATGCAGCCAGCGCCTCGTCGTCGTTGATCGCCGCGTATTCCGCGCGGCCCGAGTCCTTCAGCCACGCATGTTCGGGACCGACACCGGGATAGTCAAGTCCCGCCGACACCGAATGGGTATCGATGATCTGGCCGTTGGCATCCTGGATGAGATAGGTGCGATTGCCATGCAACACCCCGGGACTGCCCGCCGATAGCGATGCTGCGTGCCGACCGGTCTCGATGCCTTCGCCACCGGCTTCAACGCCGATCAGGCGTACGCCAGCGAACGGAATGTAATCGTAAAAAATACCCATTGCGTTTGAACCGCCACCAACACATGCGAGTACCGCATCGGGTTGGCGACTGATCATTTCCGGCATCTGCGTAAGGCATTCCTTGCCGACTACCGAATTGAAGTCGCGCACCATCATGGGGTACGGATGGGGCCCCGCCACGGTGCCAATAATGTAGAAGGTGCTTTCAACATTCGTCACCCAGTCGCGCATGGCTTCGTTCAACGCATCCTTTAGCGTTTTGGAGCCACTATCAACCGGTACTACCGTCGCGCCAAGCAACTTCATGCGATAGACGTTTTGCGCCTGGCGCTTAATATCTTCGCTGCCCATGTAGACCACGCACTCGAGGCCATAGCGAGCCGCGACCGTCGCCGTCGCTACGCCATGCTGGCCAGCGCCGGTTTCCGCAATTACGCGGCGTTTGTTCATTCGGCGCGCGAGCAACGCCTGCCCAACCGTGTTGTTCACCTTGTGGGCCCCCGTGTGATTCAGGTCTTCGCGCTTCAGATAAATCTGCGCACCACCCAACTCATCCGACAAACGTTGCGCATGGTAAATCGGACTGGGCCGACCAACATAGTGTTTCAGCACATACTGAAACTCGGCGATAAACGCCGGGTCCGTCTTGGCTTTTGCATACTCAAGATTGAGTTCTCGCAAAGCGGCTTGCAATGTTTCGGCCACGAATACGCCGCCGTACGGCCCAAAATGTCCGTTCGCGTCCGGCAAATCATATTTTTCAGCCTGCGTCTGCATTTCTTGCTGCCTCGATAAATTGCGCAATCTTGCGATGATCCTTGATGCCCTTTTCGACTGTCTCGACACCGCTTGAGACGTCGACGGCCCATGGCCTGACTTGTTCTATTGCGTTCGCGACGTTGAGCGGATTCAAGCCACCCGAAAGCACGATACGGCTACGCATCGCCGGCGGTACGAGTTTCCAGTCAAATGTTTCACCACTGCCACCGTAGACGGCACTTGACAACGTGTCGAGCAGCAACCCCTTTGCAGAGTGAAACCTGGCCTCGCATTCTAACAAATCACTCGGCCTCATCGCGTTGCCGACGCGAATCGCCTTCAGGTAGGGGAGACCAAATTGAGCGCAAAAAGCTTCGTCTTCATCGCCGTGAAACTGGAGCAAAGAGGGCCGTACTGCCTCGGCGACCTCAGTCACCACCTGCGGCGATTCATTGACAAACAACGCCACTGTTGCAACAAGCGACGGTGTCGCCGCACAAATCTCCCTTGCACGATCTCGAGAGACCGCACGGGGACTCGGCGCGTAAAAGACCAGTCCAATCGCATCGGCTCCCGCGTGGGCGGCAACGAGCGCATCTTCAACACGGGTGATTCCGCAGATCTTGATTCGCGTGCGAGGCATGTTTAACCTGGAAATGGCAACCGGCTTCGCACCGAGGGCAAGCCGAATTTTTCATCGTACTCGATATTTGTCAGGTACAGGCCATCTGCCGCAAAGGTCGGCGCCCCCAGCGTCCGATTGCGAGTCTCAAAAATATGCCAGAACTGATCGATCGAATGGCGACCCGCGCCGACGTAGACCAGACCGCCAACGATGTTACGAATCATGTGGTGCAGAAAGGCGTTGGCACGAAATGAAAACATGAAGAGTTGACCGCTCGTCTCGATACCCGCCTCAAACAGAAATTTCACCGGCGATTTCGCCTGGCATTCCGCAGCGCGAAAGGCGGAAAAATCATGTTCGCCGAGTAGTAAAGATGCCGCTTGTTGCATGCTGGCGAGATCAAGCGGCGCGTGAAACCAGCCGACCTGGCGCCGCATGATGCCGGCATCAACGCTGTCATTTAGCAGCAAATAGCGGTAAGTGCGCGAACGCGCGGAAAAACGGGCATGAAATGCATCGTCAACCACCTTTGACCACAGGATCCGAATTGACGGCGGAAGGTAGGTATTGACACCGCGCACCCACGATATTTCGTCGCGTTCGATGGCGCAATCGAAATGCACGACCTGCGATGAGGCATGAACACCTGTATCGGTGCGACCCGCGCAAATCACTGAAACGCGCTCTGATGGCGAAGCGAGAAACGTCTCCAGCGCGGCCTCGACGTGGTCCTGCACACCACAGCCGGATGCCTGCGATTGCCAACCGCAAAACCCGGCACCGTTGAATTCAATACCCAGCGCGATACGCATTTTCTCGGAAGTTGACTATCGCAGACACGCCGCCACGACTATGTCCGGAAAAAAATAAAAGGGCGCGCGGGTATGTACCCGGGCGCCCTGGTTGAACCATCGAAACTCTTACATGCCCGACAGAATCTTCTTTGCTTCGGCCTGCTGCGCGGGCGATCCCTCGCGCGAAACTTCCGTCAGGATTTCTTTTGCACCTTCGCTGTCGCCAATCTCAATGTAAGCCTTGGCGAGTTCGAGCTTGGTTGAAACGGCATTTGAACCAGCATTGGCGCCGTCGCCTGGCACCTCAAGGTCGAGGCTCAGATCGGCAAGGCTCGGCATGCCAGAATGTTCCGGCGGCGTACCCTGCGTGGCAATGGTCTTGGAGTAATCTGCCGCTGCGGCAGGGTTCGCGGTATCCACATTGTCCAGCGAAAGGCTGGAGAGATCGAAGTCAAATCCCGAAGCCGACGCAGCGGGCGCTGCACCCGCTACCGGCGGCGCGTCCAGCGCAAGGTCGAAGTCAAGCGCCGGCGGCGTCACTGTCGATGAACCCGTCGCCGCACCTGTGTTGAGGTCGAGATCGAAATCCATGCCACCGCCACCTGCCGGTTTGTCCGGGTTCGCCGCGGTCACATCAAAAGCGGAAATCGGCGCGGGCGATGTCGCAGTGCTGTCGGAAAAGCCCAAGTCGAAATCCACATCCGGCGGAGCCTTGTCGGCTGCCTCCGGGGCCATTACCGAAGCGCCACCTGCGATATAGGCACCTGTGGTGTCATACGCCTGACCACTTCCCGCATAGAGGGAATTCTGCGGGTCGATCGATGCGCCCATCGCGGCGACCTTAGCCCACATCGGATTTTCGCCACCGATTGTGTCTTTCAGTTCGCGCGCGACGGTCTCAAAAGCCGCGACACTCTTGCGGGCATGATAGATCTCCAGCAGCTTGACGGTAATCTCGTGACGGCTCTTGTCGCGGGACATTGCCTCCTTGAGAATTTCCTCCGCCTGTGCATCGCGACCGTACGCGATGTACACCTCGGCTTCGGCTACGGGATCGACCTCATCCGTATCGATGGAACCCGGGCCAGTCTTGTCAAAGTCAGTCAGGAACGAGCTATTGCCGGTATCCACCAACCCGCCACCGCGATTGCCCGTCACCGTATTCGGTTTCAGGTCGCTCGGCATGATGGATGATGCACCGCTCATGCTGGTGTTGAGTCCGGTGGGCTTCTTCTTGCGGCGTGACATGAAAGCAAAGAGGCCACCAACTCCCAATAGCGCCGCACCACCCGCGCCAATGGCCACCATATTGTCTTCCAGGAAATTCGGTTCCGGCGCTGGCGGAGGCGGCGCCGCAATTGGCGTCTTGGTCGCAACGGGTTTTACATCCGCGGGCTTGGCATCAACGACTTTTGCTGGCTCGGGTTTCGCATCCGCAGGCTTGACGTCGGCGGCTTTCGCGGGCTCGGGTGTCTTGACGGGCTCCGGCGCTTTGGCGGGCGGTGGCGTGACCTGCGCCACTTTGACATCAGTCTTGACGGTTTCCGTCGCGCCCTTGCCGGCGAGCCCCTTCAATTCCATCAACTTGCGCATGTCGGCAATCTGTTTTTCCAGATCCGCCACACGTGAATTCGCTTCCTTCAGCGAATTTTCACGCGCGATCTTTTCTTCCTTCAATGCGTTGACCTGATCCTGCAAATTCCCCGTGCCGGACGCGCCTGCACCACCCACGCCACCGGACTTTCCCGTCGCGGTTTCGGTCTTGGCAATCTTGAGCTGATCCTTTGAAACCACCGCCGGCGCGGGTATATCCGGCTTCGCGACGGTAATCTTCCCGGTTGCCTGATTGCTTGCCTTTGCGGATGCGGGCGGCGCAGAAGCAGCTCCACCGGCCAGTTGTTCGCGATAAGCCTGCCAGCTTGCGACCTGCAACTTGATTTCTTTGCGCGCTTCCTTTTCGGCAATCTGCGAAACGTCCGCGGCTGACGGCACTTTCAAAATCTGGCCGGTACGCAGGCGATTCATGTTGTTGTCGATAAACGCCGCTTTGTTCTCGCGATAGAGCGCAACCAGCATCTGCTCGAGTGAAACCGTTTCGGTTTTCATCTCCTGCGCAATTTTGTTCAGAGTGTCGCCGCGCTTGACGGGACCGTAGGTGTCGCCGCCCGACTCGGATTGCGCGGATGGTGTGCCGGAAGGCGCACTGGAAACCGGCGCACTGACCGGAGGCGCAACACTTGCCACTGGCGCGGGCGTCACGGCCTGTGCAACAGGACGAACCGTTGCTGCCGCCACGACCGGTGGGGCAATGCGCGCTTCATTGAACCCGAGGGGATCCAGCAGAATCGGATACTCACGCAACAATCGCCCTGCCGGCCAGTTCATTTCCACCAGAACATCGAGGAAAGGCTCATTGATCGGTACGGCACTGGTAATTTTCAGAACCGGCTTGCCGTCTCCACGGCGTTCAACCGCAAATCGCAACTGACGCAGCAAGGGCGAGTATTCGATTTTCGCGTCGCTGTAGGATTCCGGACTGGCGATTCGTGCGGCGATGGATTCGAATTCCCCCGGCTGAAGGGAAACCAGTTCGATGTCAGCCGACAGTGGCTGACCCAATGCGGAATTGATGGAGAGTTTGCCCAAGCCTGCCGCGTTTGCCGACAATGCCGACAACGCCAAAAGAGCTCCCCCCAATGCCACTACCAATTTTGTTTTCGGTGGACGGTTCATGCGCGGCCCCAACCCTTCGATTTTTCGAGACAAAGTAAAATAACATCAACGAGTTATTGTTTCAACTTTATTCGCTTTCTAGCATTAGAAGCGAAAGTTGACGATTTTTCAACCTGCATCTGCGGAATATTGCGTTCCGCAGGGCCGAAATAACATCAACTCATTGATAAATATACTATTTCTGCAAAATTATTCGCAGCATGCGCCGCAGCGGTTCCGCCGCACCCCAAAGAAGTTGGTCGCCAACCGTGAATGCGCTGAGGTATTCCGGTCCCATGGCCAGCTTGCGCAGCCGTCCCACCGGGATATGCATGCTGCCGGTAACCGCCGCTGGCGTCAGTTCCCTGATGCTGCGTTCGCGTTCGTTTGGAATCACTTTCACCCATTCGTTGTCCGACGCGAGAATCGATTCGATATCGGCCAACGGCACATCTTTCCTGAGCTTGATCGTCAACGCCTGACTGTGACAACGCATTGCCACCTTGACCTCGGCGTGCAGCGTGCCAAATTGGGTGAGCAGTTCACGCATATGCGTGGCGCCACCGCCGGATGCGGCCTGATAGGTCATGCAGGTCATCCATTCGATAAGATCCGCCTTGAACAGACCGCCCAGGCCCATCAACATGCAACTCACCGTGCAATTGCCGCCGATGTAATCTTTCACGCCTTTGGCGAGTGCATTCTTGATCACCGGCATATTGACCGGGTCGAGGATGATGACGGCGTCATCCTTCATGCGTAGCGTCTTGGCGGCATCGATCCAGTAGCCCTTCCACCCCGCCGCCCGCAATGGCGGATAAATCGCCGTCGTGTAATCGCCGCCCTGGCAGGTGATGATCACATCCATCTGTTTGAGCGCGGCAATATCCTTCGCATCTTTCAATGGCGCGCCGTTGGCTTCTTTCGGCGCCTGACCGCCGATGTTCGAGGTGGTGAAAAACACCGGCTCGACCAATGCAAAATCATTTTCCGCGCGCATGCGATCAATGAGCACCGAACCCACCATTCCACGCCAACCCACCATGCCGACTTTTAACATTTCATCCACACTTTCATTCGAAAAATAGCATAAACACAAGCACTGGAGCGGCTTTTCAGGCTATTTTTGCCTGGAAGGCCCGCCCATGCTTGAGTTACAAATTCGCGATTACCGCCGAGCCCATCTCCGTGGTCCCGCAGATTTTCTCGCCCTTCCGCGCAATATCACCGGTACGCAATCCGCTCGCGAGCGCTTTTCGTACGGCGGTTTCAATTCGATTCGCGACATCCGCCAACTGAAACGTATAACGCATCATCATTGCCAGCGACAGGATTTGCGCCAATGGATTGGCCACGCCTTTGCCGGCGATATCGGGCGCCGATCCATGAATCGGTTCGTACAAACCCTTGCTGTTTGCATCCAGCGACGCGGAAGGCAACATGCCGATCGAACCCGTCAGCATCGATGCTTCATCCGAGAGAATATCCCCAAACAGATTGCCGCACACCATCACATCGAAATGTTTTGGATTCCGCACCAGCTGCATCGCGGCGTTGTCGACCAGCATATGCGTCAATTCCACGTCCGGATACTCGGGCGCAATCTCGATGGCAATGTCGCGCCACAATTGCATTGCTTCCAGCACGTTCATCTTGTCGATCGAGCACAAGCGTTTGTTGCGCTGGCGGGCAGTGCGAAATCCCACATGGAGGATGCGCCGGATCTGCGCTTCGGTGTAGTGCATGGTGTTAATGCCGACGCGGTTACCCGGCGCGCCGTTCTTGCCTTTTTCGCCGGTGATGCTTCGCGGCTCACCAAAATAAATGTCGCCGGTCAATTCTCGAATAATCATCAGATCGAGCCCCGCGACGATTTCCGGTTTTAACGACGAGGCATCGGCCAGTTCGGGAAAAACGGTGGCCGGGCGCAGGTTGGCGAAGAAATCGCATTCTTTGCGCAATCCCAGAATCGCCTTTTCCGGACGATGCTGTCGAGGCAGCGTGTCATATTGCGTGCCGCCGACCGAGCCGAACAGCACGGCATCGGCCTGCTTGGCCAATTTGAGCGTGGTGTCAGGCAAGGGCTGACCATGGGCATCGTAAGCCGCCCCGCCCACCAGTGCGCTCTCGGTTTCCACTTTCAGGCCATCACGACGCAGTATTTCCAGCACCTTGAGTGCTTCCGCCATGATTTCGGGGCCAATTCCGTCGCCGGCCATGATTGCAATTTTCATTGATGGTCTCTAGCCGAACAACCACGGCTCGCGTTGCGCGCGCGACGCTTCATAGGCTCGGATTTTGTCGGCATGCCGCATCGTGAGGCCGATTTCGTCCCAGCCATTGAGCAGCGACTGCTTGCGAAAATCTTCCACCTGAAACTTGTAGGTCTCCGCGCCCGGCACTTCAACCAACTGGCGCTCAAGATCGACATTGACCTTCAGTCCCGGCGTCGCCGCGACAATGTTGAACAGATGGTCCACTTCCATTTCGGCAAGCACGATCGGCAGCAGCCCATTTTTGTAGCAGTTGTTGTAAAAAATATCGGCGAACGACGGCGCGATGATCGCCTTGAACCCGAACTGCTGCAGCGCCCAAGGCGCATGTTCGCGTGACGAGCCGCAGCCGAAATTCTTGCGGGCGATCAGGATGGTCGCACCTTGATAACGCGCCTGATTGAGCACGAAATTCGGATTCGGCGAACGCTTGCTGTTGTCCATGCCCGGCTCGCCGTGGTCCATATAGCGCCATTCGTCGAAAAGGTTTGGGCCAAAGCCCGCACGCTTGATCGATTTCAGGAATTGCTTGGGAATGATCGCGTCCGTATCGACATTGGCGCGATCGAGCGGCGCAACCAGTCCCGTATGTTGACGGAATGGTTCCACGGTCAGGACTTCGCCTTCTCGGCCGCTTTCTCGATTGCTTCGCCGCCCTTTTTGACATCCTTGCCAATACCTTCGACGGTATTGCAGGCGGACAACGTGATCGCCGAAATCAGGCCCAGCAAAACGAAGATTACCGATTTACGCATTTTTTAACTCCGTTAAAGAATTTGTCTGACATCTGCAAAGCGCCCCGCGATGGCTGCTGCCGCCGCCATTTCGGGGCTGAGCAGATGGGTCCGGCCCCCAGCCCCCTGCCGCCCTTCGAAATTACGGTTCGACGTTGATGCACAACGCTCGCCAGGAGAAAGCCGATCGTCATTCATGCCGAGGCACATTGAGCAGCCCGGTTCGCGCCACTCGAATCCCGCCGCCAGAAACACGCGATCCAGGCCTTCTGCTTCGGCCTGTTTTTTCACCAGGCCTGAGCCCGGCACTACCATCGCCAGTTTCACGTTGGCCGCAATATGCCGGCCCTTGACGACGCCGGCTGCCGCGCGCAAATCTTCAATGCGGGAATTGGTGCAACTGCCGATGAACACCTTGTCAATCTTGATTTCGCTGATCGGCGTCCCTGGATTCAGGCCCATGTACTGCAACGCGCGTTCCATCGACTCACGCTTCACCGGATCGCTTTCCTTCGAAGGTTCCGGCACCTTGCCGTCTATGCCGGTAACCATTTCCGGCGACGTGCCCCACGTGACCTGAGGCGTAATTCGGGCTGCATCCAGTTCGACCGTGCGATCGAACACCGCGCCCTCATCGCTTTTCAGCGTCCGCCAATACGCCGCCGCGCGATCGAACATTTCACCCTTGGGTGCATAGGGCCGGCCGCGCAGGTATTCGATGGTCTTTTCGTCCGCGGCAATCATGCCGGAACGTGCGCCCGCTTCGATCGCCATATTGCAAAGCGTCATGCGGCCTTCCATGGAAAGCGCGCGGATGGCCGATCCCGAGAATTCAATGGCGGAGCCGGTGCCGCCGGCCGTGCCAATTTTGCCAATGACGGCGAGCGCGATATCCTTGGCCGTTACACCCAGGCCGACCTTGCCATCCACCCGGATCAATAGCGACGTTGACTTCTTCGTCATGAGGCATTGAGTAGCCATGACGTGCTCGACTTCGCTGGTGCCGATGCCAAATGCAAGCGCCGCAAACGCGCCGTGCGTCGACGTATGCGAATCGCCGCAAACCACCGTCATCCCCGGCAAGGTCGCGCCCTGCTCCGGGCCAATCACATGCACGATGCCCTGACGCAAATCGTTCATGCCGAAATAATCCTGCACGCCGAATTTTTCGATGTTCTTGTCCAGCGTCTCAACCTGAAGCCGCGCAATCGGATCGGCAATGCCATCCTTGCGCGACGTGGTCGGCACATTGTGATCCGCAGTCGCGACGATGGATTTCAGCCGCCACAACTTGCGCCCATGGATTTCGAGCCCCTCGAACGCCTGCGGGCTGGTCACTTCATGCACCAAATGACGGTCGATGTAAATCAGCGCCGTCGCGTCCGGCTCTTCATGCACCAGATGGGCGGACCACAATTTGTCGTACAGCGTTTGCGGCATGTTGATGACAGCTCGAATTGAAAGTCAGGCCCTCAATTATACAAGCGAGACCACTTATTGTGCAGCGCACCAACGGCGCGCGCGGGACGCAATCTCAGTCTTCGCTCGGATCAGGATCGTCCGCGTGGGTCGAAGCCTTGCCCGTTTTCCACTTCGCCATCGCATCCGAACTCGCCTGGCCAGCCACGCGGGGCGTCGCCACAATCACGTCAGCATTCTGCGCACGATGAACCAATGCGCAATCCATCAGCACCAGCGCCAGCAATGCCTCCGCAATCGGCGTGGCGCGAATACCGACGCACGGGTCGTGACGGCCATGCGTATTAATCACGACTGGATTGCCCAGTTTATCGATCGTCTGGCGGTCAAGCCGGATCGATGAGGTCGGCTTGATGGCGATGGAGACCGTCACATCCTGCCCCGTCGAAATTCCGCCCAGTACGCCGCCGGCGTTGTTGGACAAAAATCCATCCGGCGTCATTTCATCCGAGTGCGCCGTGCCGAGCTGCTCAATGCTCGCAAAGCCGGCGCCGATCTCCACACCCTTCACCGCGTTCAGGCCCATCATCGCAAAGGCAATCTGCGCATCCAGCCGGTCATAGATTGGATCCCCCCATCCCACCGGCACGCCACTGGCCACGACATTGATGCGCGCACCGCAGCTCTCGCCGGATTTACGCAACTTGTCCATGTAGGTTTCAAGCTGGGCGACGATTCCCGCGTTCGGCGAGAAAAACGGATTGTCGTTCACCACGTTCCACGATTCAAAGGGGATGTGATTCACGCCGATCTGCGCGAGATAGCCGCGAATCAGCACGCCATGTTTTTCAGCGAGCCATTTTTTCGCAATCGCACCCGCCGCCACCGTCGGCGCCGTCAGCCGCGCGGATGAACGCCCGCCACCGCGATGATCGCGAATGCCGTACTTCTGCAAATAGGTGTAGTCGGCATGCCCGGGACGAAAACTCTCGGCGATGTTGCCGTAATCCTTGCTGCGCTGGTCTTCATTGCGAATCAGCAGGGCGATCGGCGTGCCGGTGGTCTTGCCTTCAAACACGCCCGAGAGGATTTCAGCGCGGTCATCCTCGCGGCGCTGCGTGACATGCCGTGACGTACCGGGCTTGCGGCGATCCAGATCGGGCTGAATATCCTCTGCCGACAATGACATGCCGGGCGGACATCCATCGACCACGCAGCCAATGGCCGGACCGTGGGATTCGCCGAAATTGGTGACCGTAAGAAGTTTGCCTAGGGTGCTGCCGGACATGGGGAATTGAGAGGGAGTTGAGCAAGCCTGAGTCTAGCATGGGGCACCCGGAACGCCCCTTCTCCACGGGGGAGAAAGGTTGGGTTGAGGGTGCGATGTTCGCGACGTGAAAGGCGCCAAATTTCAACCGGCAATCCAAGGTAACAAAGCTATTTTCCGATTACCTGCTTGCCATTACACTTTGCAAGCAAACACAAGCACTGGAGCGGCTTTCGGCGTATTTTCGCCTGCAAATGCGCGCCAGCGCTTGAGTTCTATCCTCAGCTGAATTTGTTTCGCTTACGATCCATCAGACCTTCTTCAAGAAACAAGTCTTCAACACCAGTCCCTTGACCTTGTCTGCATTGCATTCAATTTCTTCCTCGTCCGACGTGAGCCGGATGTTCTTGATCAAGGTTCCCCGCTTCAGCGTCACCGACGTGCCCTTCACTTTCAAATCCTTGATGACCTGCACGGAATCGCCGTCGGCGAGTGCGGTGCCGTTACTGTCTTTCACGTTCATGATTTTTCTTTCCTGGTTAGTTGCAAAAAATAGTCTGCCCGACGGAGATGCTCGCGTCGCGCTATGGGACCGCACTGCCCTTCTCTTCAATGGATGCGCGCGGCGGCACCGGCGCCACATAGCCGATCACCATCAGCAGCAGGCCGACACCAATGAATGACACGACGCGCTCGGTGCCGCTGGTGCCGATGTCGTTGACAAATAATTTCAGCACCACCAAGCCGAGCAGCGCCGCGCCGGCCATCCACAGTGGCCGCGATTGTTTGCGCCCCGCGGCCATCATCAATACCAACGCGGTGGAGGTCCAAAGCAGCGACAGCGCCGCCTGCGCAATGCGCGAATCGAGTAGCGCGTGCAATTCAAATGGCACGCCCACCCATTGGTGGACCGTGCGCAGCAATGCGGCGTTGACCCACAGGAACGCGCCCGCGGCGAACAGGAGCTTCAGGATATTGTTGAGATCCCGGGCCTGCGGCGAATCTTGCAAATTTCCGCCCGCATTATGATTGAGCGCCCACACGCCTGCGGCGATTAGCGCGAGCTGCGCGAAATCGAGCGGATTCACGATTGGGAAATACGGCAACGGTGATGCCGTGCCATCGCAAATACTGTTCGCGATCAAGGTCCAGATCAGCGCGAACATCAGCAGCGGCGCAATCGCCCAATGGCGGAACGCAATCGCGTGCGCGGCGAATGGCCAAATTTGCCGGACGACACCGAAGGTCGCCATCGCCAATCCGAGCGCAGCGGTGAGGCCGGCGCCCGCGTATTGCCATGACAGCGACAGCCCCGCTTCATCGGTGCGCCACACGGCCTCAAAGCCGACCAGCCACAACGCCAGCGCGAACAGGCCCACATGCTGAATCGATGCAAAGCGCGCCATGCCGTCGCGCTCCTGCCGGCTCAACACAAATTCGCCGATCGCAAAGGCCGCAAGCCACGCAAAGAACTGCGCGTCGCGGAATGGATTGACGCCGTTTGCAACCAGATTGAGCGCGCCAAGCAGCATGGCCGCCGTCAACAACAACTGTGTGCGACGCAGCGCTGTCCACGCCTGCAGTTGGCCGGCGATTTCGAATAGCAGTATTGAAATTGCCGCCGCCACCAGGTGCAGGGCAAGGTGATGCATCGATGCCGTATGCGCGTCGATCGCGCCATGCAATCCCGCGAACCACCAGATCAATGCCCACCACATCGGCAAGGTCGAAAACCTCAGCGGCTTTACGCCGTCTTTGGTTTCGTTCGGCACATATTCGCGCAGACGGAATCGCAATTCAGCCGCAATTAGTCCGGCAACACCGATGGCGAACACCCAGCCGAATTCGCGATGATCGTAGCGCCACAAGGCTTCCCATGTTGCGAGCAGCACCATCAGGATCCATCCCGAGGTGTAACGCCAGCCGCTGGAACTTTCGATCGCATCGCGGCGTTGGCGATGGAGTACGTAAAAGTACGACGCAAATGTCAGCGGCCAGGCGATCACGCCAACGGCCAGAATCGGATGCGATCCGGGCAGCAGCTTCATCCACAACAATGTCGCCACGCCGATCAGCACGACATGGGCTCTGGCGATGTTACGCAGTTTCCGCCAGTCGAGCCACGTACCCAACCATTCGAAAATCATCATCGCGCTCGCGATAAAAATCAGCATCGCCGACAAACATGCGGCGTCGGACGTCCATTCATTCAATGCACCCAGCCCGAAACCGGTGAGCAACCACGCACCGCCCCAGCCTATCGCCACCACTTCGATCGACGTCTCGAGGGCGGAAATCGACTGCTCGTAACGATGCATAAACCAGGCGGTCATCAGCGCCGCGCCTGCGATCAGGCCGGAACCAATGACGCGATCGTTCCACCACGAATGCAAAAGTTCCTGGTCCTGCGTGACCCACCAGAAATAGCCTGCCGCGCAGACTTGCAGGCACAAGGCAAATGCGCGCGCCAGCACACTTTTCTGTCGGCACCCCATCCAGAAAATCGCCGCGCCTTCCAGCGTCCAGAACGCAAAGGTCGGGTAGCCGCGAAACGCGAAATACGGCGCCACCGTGCCGAACACCACCGCGAGTGCGAGATGTGCTTCGGCCAGCAAACGCATTTTTTCGCGATCCCACAACGCCCACGCGAGCCCCGCATAGATCAGCGCCGCGCCGCCCGCGCTCCATGCCAGCGCATAGTCGCCCATGTCGCGCGTCAGGGCGGCCTGCAACATCGCCGCCGACATCGGCACGCCGAATATCAGTGTGCCATCGACGACGCCTTTCAATTCCGGCGGCTGTCGCTGCGCGAACAGGATCGGAATCGCCAGGTACAACAGGAAGAAGGCGATCAGGAACGGCTCGACCGTGGCGAAGTGCTCCGGCCGATACGATGAATGGCCCCAGAAAATCGCGATGGCAAAAGTGAACAGGAAGCCAATAAAATTTAGTTCGCGCCACGATTTGTACCAGCTCGCGCCGAGTATCACCAGGTTCAACAGCAGGTAATACGAGAACAGCAGCACGTGATTGCCGCTCCCGGTCGAGGCGAGTATCGGTGCGAGGAATGCGCCGATCAATCCGAGCGCCGCGAACACACGCGCATCCAGCCGCACGGCGAGGAAAAGCGTGGCGATACCGAGTGCCGCGAACAGCAGGAACCCGACTGGCGCACTGATGATGCCGAACGTCTTCAGGGCGAAGAACACGTCGAGATACAACAAGCCCATCGCCCCACCCATCATCACCAGCGCGTAGGTGCGTTTGGACGCCAGCAATCGATGGCCGATCAAAAACATCACCGCACTGGCGGCAGCGACCACGAACAATCGCAACTCCGGCGGGAACAAGCCGCGGTCGTAGGCGAACTTGAGAAGAAAGCCGACGCCAAAAAATAGAATGACCACACCGAGCTTGGCGACGATGTTGCCTTCGAGCAGGCGCTCGATGAAAGTGGGGCCGATGGGTTCGGGCGTGGGCGGAGAGGTCGCAGGAAATTTTTGTGCTGCGGGTGGTGCGGGAGGCGTGGGTGGCGACGAGGACGATGGTGACGACATCGCTGCCACGGCGGTGGCATGTGGCACGACGCCTTCCACGATTGAGGCGGCATTGGGTACCTGCATCACCTTCGTAGCGGATTGCGACATGACTGCCGCGGCGGCCTGTGGTTCGATAGACTCTTGGACGGGTGATGGCGATATAGAAGAAGGAGATGAAGATCGCGGCTCCATCGCCGGCGCTAGTGGCGCAATTACCGCCTCGTCGGTCGTCGTCTTTACGGGTGGCGTTGGTGGTACCGGCGACGGTTTCTCCAGCCGGTCCAAGCGCGCGCGAATTTCCTCAAGCGCTTTTTGCGTCAGCGCAAGGCGCTTTTCGAGATCGTTTGACTTGAGCGACTGTCCTGCGGCCTTGCCCTGCTTCGCCAACAGCATGCCCGCCAGCCAGCCGATCACCGCGCCCCATAATGCGCCAGTCCAGCCAAACTTGGATGCGCCGGCGAGCAATCCCAGAATTGAGCCCCAAAGCCACATGGTCATTCCAAATTGAAGTGAAAGACGGCTGTCATCCTGAGCGCAGAGAAGGATCTCATTGCAAGCAGATCCTCCGCCGCACTCAGGATGACAACGCTTTGTCGAATTGAAATCATCTATTCTTAAGCAACTGGCTTCAACGTAGAACAACAAACTCACGCACTGGCGCGGCTCCCGGCGCATTTTCGGCCTGAACGCCGCGCCAGTGCTTGACTTTTGATCCCACTCACTTCCACTCCCCACGAATTTCCGCCACCTTCGCCTGTAACCCTTCCGGCGTCACCACCGCCGGTTGCCACGGCGCATCCACTGCCAGTGCAATGCGCGAAAAGAACCCGCGTGGATAGCGCATCGCCGTACCTCCCCAGCGCGAGAAAAAGCTGCCCCACAAACCTCGCAGCGCCATCGGAATCACCGGCACCGGCGTGCGTTCGATGATGCGCGTGATGCCTTTCTTGAACGGGTACAGATCTCCGTTGTCAGTGATGCGGCCTTCGGGGAATATGCACACCACTTCGCCGTCCTTCAGATACGCATCAATGCGTTCATACGCCTGTTCAAGCATCACCGGATCTTCCTTGGCTGAGGCAATCGGAATCGTGCCGGCAGTGCGAAAGACGAAATTCAGCACCGGCACTTTGAATATTCGATGATCCATCACAAATCGCACGGGACGCTGGATGGAACCGCCAATTACCAGCGCATCGACAAAGCTCACGTGATTGCATACCAGCACGCACGGCCCTTCGTCGGGAATATTCTCCAGGCCCTTCTTTTCGACTTTGTAGAACGTATGAATCAGCATCCAGATGATGAAGCGCATCAGGAATTCGGGCACAAGCTTGTAGATAAAGAATGCAACGGCGGCATTCATGATCGCAACCGTCAGGAAAAGTTGCGGCAGCGTCAGGCCCGCATGCAATATGGCGGCAGTCAAGCCTGCGGCAATCACCATGAACAAGGCATTGAGAATATTGTTGGCCGCAATGATGCGCGCCCGAAAACTCGGCTCGGTGCGCGCCTGCATCATCGAGTACAGCGGCACGCTGTAGAAACCCGCGAACATGGCCAGCAAGAACAGATCGGCCAGAATCCTCCAGTGGACGCCGACACGAATGAACTCGGCCGCGCCGATCAATGCCGTCGATTTCATTCCACGCGAAGCGAAATACAAATCCACCGCGAACAGCGTCATGCCGATCGAGCCAAACGGCACCAGGCCGATCTCTATCTTGTGACCCGACATTTTTTCGCACAGCACCGAACCAAGGCCAATGCCCACCGAGAAAGTCGCCAGCAGTAGCGTCACCACCTGCTCATTGCCTGACAGCACTTCCTTGGCAAAGCCGGTGAATGACGTCAGGAAAATCGAACCAAAAAACCACAACCATGAAATGCCGATCATCGACAGGAACACCACGCGATTGCCGTTGGCAATTTTCAGGTTTGCCCACGTCTCGGAGACCGGATTCCAGTTGACCTTGAGTTCAGGCACCGGTGCCGGTGACGCCGGGATGAAGCCCGCCGCGACGCGGCCCAACGCAGCAATGACCAGCGAAACGATGGCAACATAAGTCGGCCCCACACCCGGCATCGCCACCAGCGCGCCGCCCAGCATGGTGCCGAGCAGGATCGCCACGAACGTGCCCATTTCAACCAGACCATTGCCCCCGGTGAGCTCGGCATTGTCCAGGTGTTGCGGCAGGTAAGCGAACTTGGCCGGGCCGAAGATGGTGGAGTGGCAACCCATCAGGAATACGCCGATGAACAGGCACACCGGAATCTGCCAGATGAAGCCGGCGGCGATCACCAGCATGAAAACAATTTCGAGATCCTTGACCAGCCGCGCGATGGCGGCGCGATCATATTTGTCGGCAAGCTGCCCGGCCGTCGCGGAAAACAGCACGAACGGCAGGATAAACAATCCGCCAATCACCGCGCCGGCGATCTTCGGATCGAGCCCACCCCACTCCGCGGCGTGATAAGTGGCGAGCACGGTGAAGGCGAACTTGAAAATGTTGTCATTGCCTGCACCCAGAAACTGCGTCCAGAAAAAAGGCGCAAAACGGCGTTCGGACAACAGCTGGAACTGGCTTTGCGTATGTGGCGTCGACATTTGCAGGTCTCGCAGGAATCAGATGGAGATGCCAGCGCCCGAACGGCGAAATACGCGCGCCGTTTCGAACACAAGGTTGTCGAATCGGTTGCCACCAACTCGCAGGTGCCGCTTGATGATGAAATCGAACATCAGCGGATTGTATTCGCGAATTCGCTTTGCATGGGCGCCCACGTCCTTGCCGAGCCAGCCACGATTGACCAGTTCATCGACCGAGAACAGCGGCATCACTCCAGGCAGTGGGTAGTCGGAGCCATTGAGTAGCCGCCCGTGCCACTCGGGATGCGCAAGGATTCGGGCAAGATAAGGTGCGCGATTGGTCTGAGGCAACGCGGAAATATCGCCAAACAGCTGGCCTTCGTAAAGTTTCTCGGCCATGAGTTGCTCGAACAGCGAAAAACTCTCAACGCGTTTCCCGTGCGCGTCGAGGTCGTCCCCCATGGACGCGCAATGCGCAACGATGACCCTGACGCCGTGCTCCAGCGCACGCCGCAAGCGCAGCGGATTGCCGAAATGCTGCTGATGAGCGCCCTTCACGGCGCGCTCATGACCGGCATGCGAGATCAGCGGCAGATCGTACTTTGCCAACGCCGCATAGAACGCATCGCATTGCGCCGAGGCGGGGTCCATACCCATGGCCGACGGCAGCCACTTGATGGCACATGCACCATCCCGTACCGCCTCGTCGAGAGCCTGCACCGCATCGGCACGATACGGATGGATCGAGGCGACCCAGATGAAACGGCCATTTTCGCGCTCCGCCACTTTTGCCACATATGCATTAGGCACGTGAAAGGCGGTGCTTGCTTTCATCTCCCTGCCGCCCGCCAAATACGCCTGATCAAACGCAAACAGCATGGACCGAAATCCGTTGGGAAACTCATTCATGAGCGCCGTAAGCCGCGACACGTAGTCCTCATCAACACGTCCGGCCACTTCATCCACGCAGGCCGCGTTGAGAAAGAATTTGCGTTGCAAGAATTGTTTTGGATAGAGCACCGAATGCAACTTCGGGCTGATCCAGCAGCCGCTACCGGAGTCTCCGGTACCCAGAAGGTGCGCATGACAGTCCCACACCTCGCTCGCGTTCAACCCTGAAAATGCGGCCTGGGTCAGGTCGTGATTCAGGAGCGAATCTGGCAGCGGCGTCCGGCATGGATTGATCAGTCCAGCATCCACATCCAGACCAAATGAGAAGCTCTTTGCCGCGCCCGAGATGCAGCACAGGCATAGTCCGCCTAGAAAGTCCCTGCGTTCCATGGCAACTCCTTGCAACCATATAACCAATTATTTAGACATAAAGGGCAAAAAAATTATTGCGTCTTCAGGTAATCCATCACCGCCACCAGCGAATCCCTGACTTGTTTCTTGTTTACCCAGAAATACACTTCCTTGCCGATCTTCTCACTTTCCAGCACCCCCGCTTCGCGCAGGACCTTCAGGTGATGGGAGACCGCCGAACGGGAGAGCGTCGAGACTTCGACCACCTGACCCACATTCAATCTTTCGCCCGGCTCGAAAGTCAGCAGGATGCGCTGGCGATGTTCATCTCCCAACGCGGTAAAAACCCGGGAAATATTCTTCCAGGCGGCGGGTATGGCCTTGGTGTAATCGCGATTCATAACTACATTCTTGGTTATGTGGTTGCGTTTGTCAAGCTTTTCCTGCAATCGCTATTGAAATGCGTCGGCTCAAATGGGAGTCAGCGCTGCCAACCTTCCCCGGCGCCCGCTATGACCGTGATAAAATTGCATCGCAATAACTTAACCGGAAACAAGTCATTTCGATCCCCCGGCAGCGCCCCTCCCCTGTCAACTCTCAAATAGCGTGGCGCATCAATATGCGACACCACGCCCGCCTCAGGTGAAACAATCATGCATGATGATTTGAAACGTAGCGCCCTTGACTATCACCGCTATCCGGTGCCGGGCAAAATTGAAATCGCCCCCACAAAACCACTCGCGACCCAGCGCGATCTGGGGCTGGCTTACACACCGGGCGTCGCCGCCGTATGCGAAGCGATTGTCGAGAAACCCGCCGAAGCCCGCAACCTGACCGCGCGCGGCAATCTGGTGGCGGTAATTACCAATGGCACCGCCGTGCTGGGGCTGGGCAACATCGGCCCACTGGCCGCCAAGCCGGTGATGGAAGGCAAAGCGGTACTGTTCAAAAAATTCGCCGGCATCGACGTGTTCGACATTGAAGTCAACGAGCACGATCCAGACAAGCTGGTTGATATCATCGCTTCGCTCGAACCCACTTTCGGCGGTATCAATCTCGAAGACATCAAGGCGCCCGAGTGTTTCTACGTGGAGAAGAAACTGCGCGCACGGATGAAAATCCCCGTCTTCCATGACGACCAGCACGGCACGGCCATCATCGTCGGCGCGGCCATCGTCAATGGCCTGAAGGTGGTTGGCAAGGACATTTCCCAGGTAAAGCTGGTGTCCTCGGGCGCCGGTGCCGCGGCGCTCGCCTGCCTGGACATGCTGGTGGCGCTCGGGATGAAGATGTCCAATATCTGGGTCACGGACATTGCGGGCATGGTTTATCAGGGCCGCAAGGAAGAGATGGACCCAAACAAGGAACGTTACGCCAAGGACACACCGGCCCGCACACTCGGCGAAGTAATCGACGGCGCCGACGTATTCCTGGGCCTTTCTGCTGGCGGCGTGTTGAAGCCGGACATGGTTAAGCGCATGGGAAAGCGGCCGCTGATCTTCGCGCTAGCGAACCCGACGCCGGAAATCCTGCCCGAGCAGATTCGCGAAGTACGCGACGACGCTGTCATCGGGACGGGCCGCTCGGATTACCCGAACCAGATTAACAACGTACTCTGTTTTCCGTTCATTTTTCGTGGCGCGCTCGACGTTGGCGCCACCACCATTAACGAAGCGATGAAACTTGCAGCAGTGCACGCGATTGCCGACTTGGCACAGATCGAGCAATCCGATATCGTCGCCATGGCCTACGGCGAGACCAGTTCCGGCTTTGGCGAGGAATACCTCATTCCCAAACCCTTTGATCCGCGCCTGATTGCCAAGGTCGCCCCTGCCGTTGCAAAGGCGGCCATGGATAGCGGCGTCGCCACCAGTCCGATTACCGACTGGCCTGCCTACATGCAGCGCCTGGATGAATTTGTCTATCCAACCGGCCTCATCATGAAGCCGGTATTTTTCAAGGCCCGGCAGGCGCCGAAGCGCGTGGTCTTCGCCGAGGGCGAGGATGAGCGGGTCTTGCATGCCGTTCAGTTTGTGGTCGACGAAAAAATTGCCCGGCCGATTCTGATTGGCCGGCCGGCGGTACTTCAAAAGCGCATCGAAAAATTTGCACTGCGCCTGAAGGCAGGGATCGATTTCGACGTTGTGAATCCGGAATTCGACGAGCGCTATCGCGACTACTGGCAGGAATACTACCGGCTGACCCAGCGGCGCGGCGTATCGCAGACCTATGCCAAAATCGAAATGCGCCGGCGCCTGACGCTGATCGGCGCGATGATGATGCACAAAGGCGATGCCGACGCCATGCTATGCGGCTCGTTTGGTACGCACGGCCTGCATCTGCATTATGTGGATCAGGTCATTGGCCGCCGCAAGGGCGTCAAGAATTACTATGCGATGAACGGGCTGATGCTTCCCAAGCAGACGGTGTTCATTTGTGATACCTACGTCAATCACGATCCGACTCCGGAACAGATTGCCGAGATGACTCTACTCGCCGCGGAAGTTGTCAGCCGATTCGGCCTGATTCCGAGAGCAGCACTACTGTCCCATTCCAGCTTCGGTACCTCCGATGCGCCATCCGCGGTAAAAATGCGCGATGCGCTGGCATTGATCAGGAGCCAGGCGCCGGACCTGCAAATCGAAGGTGAAATGCATGGTGACGCGGCACTGTCCGAAGAAGTGCGCAACTCAGTGTTTCCGGATTCGCGACTTCGGGGCGAAGCCAACTTGCTGATCATGCCCACGATGGACGCCGCCAATATTGCCTTTAATCTGCTGAAGACGGCCGCAGGCGGCGGCATCACTGTCGGCCCCATTCTCCTGGGCGCTGCCATGCCGGTGCACATCGTCACGCCGACCGCCACAGTGCGACGCATTATCAACATGACCGCGCTCGCCGTGGTGGATGCGCAGACGGGGCAAAAATAGGGCCTCACTTGTCCGATCGCTTTCATCATTTCTTCATTGCCCAGAAGGATTTCGACGCTTCGCTGATGTTCTATCGTGACACGCTGGGCGGGAAAATGATGAGCGAATGGACCGACAATTTCGGCAAGCGTGGCGCGCAGCTTTCCGGCGGCGGCATCAAAGTGGTCATCGCGGAAGAGCACGGTGCGATGGAAATGCGCGACATCGCGGCCAAGGCCCATGCACACTCAGCGACCTTGCATCTCGATATCCACGATCCCAACGCCCGCTTTGCACAAATCCCCGCTGGGAACCATGTTGTCATCCCGCCAGAAGATAACAATCGAGGAAGGCGATGGTTCGTTGTGAAGGATCCGGATGGCAACCTGATTGCCTTCAACGAAATGCGGCAGAAATCTTGAAAACTGGCGGATACCACGTGCCGCGCCCGCTGTTGCCGGGCGGAACGATCGGCCTGTTTGCGCCTTCGGGCGTGATCAACGTGGCCCGGCACGAGAAATCCGTGGCGTATTTGCAATCGTTGGGCTTCAAGATCGTCGTCGCGGCCGATGCCGCCGCCGAGTACCGTTATTTTGCCGGTACCGATGTACAGCGGCTGGCCAGTTTTCACCAGATGCTCGCCGATACCACCATTGACGCGATGATGATGATTCGTGGAGGCTATGGCTGGTCGCGGTTACTGCATCGTATCGACTGGAACCTGGTCGCCTCGGCACGGAAGACGATGGTTGGATTCAGCGATTTCACCGCGCTCAATCTGGCGGCGCTGGCGAAAAGCAGATTGATTACCTTTGCCGGCCCCGGTGCCGCGATCGACTTTGGCGGCGCGGAAGATGCCGTCGAGGTACAGGCCGATCACGCTTTTATGGAAGCGCACTGCTGGCCCGCATTGCGTGGCGAACCGGTGCATGCCGGCCCGTTCGATTCTCGACACACATACCCTTCGCAAACGATGACCGGCCCGCTTTGGGGCAACAACCTGTCGCTACTCGCGCACCTCGTGGGTTCGCCCTACCTACCCGCCAATGAAGGCGGCATCTTATTCCTCGAGGAAATCGACGAGCAACCGTACGCAATAGAACGCATGTGCCTGCAACTTTTCCATGCCGGCATCCTGCAAACACAACAAGCGATTATCCTCGGCGACTTTACCAATTGCGAGCCCGAAGCGGGCCGCCTTCCGTATTCAATGGAACATGTCATTGAAACGCTCCGCGAGTTGCTGCCGATCCCAGTTCTGACCGGCCTGCCGTTTGGACATGTGGCGAAAAAACTGACGCTGCCTTTCGGGGCGCCGGCTCGCCTGACAATTCACGAAGGCGGCTTTTCTCTCGAATTAAATCCCGGCTAACCAAACGAAACGCCCATCAGCACCACCACACCCAGCGTCGCGAAGATGCCTGCGGCAATGATGCGAATCAACCTGAGCGGCAGTTTCGGAGCGGCCTTTTCGCCCAGAATGACTGCGGGAATATCGGCAATCAGCATCCCGAGGGTCGTGCCCGCCACCACCTGAATCAGATCCGGATACCTGGCGGCCAGTGCTACCGTCGCCAACTGCGTTTTGTCGCCAATTTCGGCGAGGAAAAAAGTTACAAACGTCAACGCAAACACACCGTACACGGATTGGGCCTTGGGCTCGTCATCGAGCGTATCCGGCTTCAACGCCCACAGCGCAATACCGATGAACGACAGGCCAAGCAGCCAGCGCAACAATTCTGGACTGAGGGACGCACGTATCAGTTCGCCCAGTATTCCCGCCAGGCCGTGGTTGAGCACCGTTGCAAAAAAAATGCCCAGAATGATTGGCACGGGCCGCCGAAAGCGAGCCGCGAGCAACAGCGCGAGCAATTGGGTTTTGTCACCGATCTCTCCGACGGCAACTACCAGCGTTGAAACAAGAAAAGCATCCATGCGGGATTCCAGCGAGCCGGACGAAAATGACAAATGACATGCAATATCCGTCCGGCTCCGAACGACATCGCATGCCAAAAGTCTCGCCAAACCGCTGGGCTGATTACGCCATGGCACGAGGCCAAGTATGTTGACGTAATCCCCTCCATTGCGGAGGGAGGCTACTCCCTGATGACAAGCGTATTCTACCATTGGGAGGTCGCTCAACGGGGCCGTCAACATGCCTTATCATGTAAATTGCAGGTCATCAACAGATTAATTCTGAGTGGCCCAACTCGGAAAGCCCATGTCGAAAACTGAAAGTGCACTGCGTACCGAATACCGCGCCTGCAACCTGTGCGAGGCCATCTGCGGCCTTGAATTCAAAATCGACGGCGCGAAAATCGTCTCAATTCGTGGCGACGACGCCGATCCATTCAGCCGCGGCCACATTTGCCCCAAGGCGGTGGCGCTAAAGGATATTCACGAAGACCCTGACCGGCTGCGTAAACCCATGAAGCGCACCCAAAGCGCAACAGGAAATACCTGGCAGGAAATCGGCTGGGACGAGGCATACGAATTCGCGGCCGATCGCATCGCATCGCTGATCCAGCAGCACGGCAATAACGCAGTCGGTTTCTACGCCGGCAATCCCTCGGTACACAACATCGGTCACTTGCTGGGCATCCAGCAATTGGCGCGACTCCTGAAAACCCGTAGCGCCTTCAGCGCGTCCTCGGTTGATCAATTGCCGCAGCAACTCACGTCACTGCTGATGTACGGACATCAGTTCCTGATCCCGATTCCCGACATCGATCGCACCGACTATTTCCTGATTCTCGGTGGCAATCCGATTGCCTCCAACGGCAGCATGATGACCGTGCCGGATGTCGCCAGGCGACTCAAAGCGATCCAAACGCGTGGCGGCAAGATTGTCGTCATCGATCCACGCCGTACCGAGACTGCCGAGATTGCCAGCGAGCACCATTTCATCCGGCCCGGCTCTGACGCCGCGCTGTTGATGGCGATGCTCAACGTGATACGCGCCGAAGGGTTGATGAAACCCAATCCCTTCCTGCGACTGAAAAATCTCGATGCCGCACTCGATGCGATTGCGAACGTCACGCCCGCCGCTGCCGCCGACATGACCGGCATCGCGGCCAGCGAAATTGAGCGCATCGCGCGCGAATTCGCCAAATCCAGAACCGCAATTGCCTATGGTCGCCTTGGCGCCTGCCTTCAGCCCTTCGGCACGGTCGCTCAATGGCTGGTGCAGCTGCTTAACATCGTTACCGGTAATCTCGACCGGGAAGGCGGCGCGCTGCCGACCAATCCGGTCATCCCCATCACGGGTCCGGGCACCCGTCCGGGACATTACGCACAATGGGCATCGCGCGTCAGCGGCCTGCCGGAATCCGGTGGAGAGTTGCCGGTCGCCACGCTCGCCGAAGAAATCTTCACACCGGGCGAAGGCCAGATTCGCGGCATGATCACGATGTGCGGCAATCCGGTGCTGTCCACCCCGAACGGCCGGCAACTCGATCGCGCCCTGGAGTTGCTCGACTTCATGATGTCCATCGATATCTACCTGAATGAAACCACGCGCCATGCCGACCTGATTCTGCCGCCGACGTCCGCGTTGAACCACGATCACTACGACCTGATCTTCAACGCCTTCGCGGTACGCAACGTGACGCGCTACAACGAGGCAATCTGGGCGCGCCCTGAAGACGAGCGCTATGACTGGGAGATTTTTTCCGGTGTTGGCGAACGATTGGCCGCGAAGCTCGGACGCGAATTTGCTGCGACGCCCGAATTGCGGCGCATTATCGGTGGGATGTTGAAGAAGAGCGGCAATCGTGAAGGCACCACCCTCGAATCACTCAAAGCCGCGCCGCACGGCATCGATCTCGGCGCATTGCGGCCTTCACTGTCTGCGCGCATCGAAACACCCGACCAGCAGGTCGATTGCGCGCCGCCGCCGATGCTGGCCGACATCGCGCGATTCAATCGCGAGCTTGTGGCCGCGGCATCCACAGGCCTGCGGCTCATCGGCCGCCGCCACGTGCGCAGCAACAATTCCTGGATGCATAACTACCATCGCCTGGTTAAAGGCAAGGCGCGGCACCAGTTGCTGATGCACCCCAACGATCTGGCATCACGCGGCATCGCCAGCGGCCAGGTGGTTGAACTGTCCTCACGCATCGGCATATTGCAAGTGCCAGTGGAAGCTTCAACCGATATGATGCCCGGCGTGGTCTGCCTTCCGCACGGTTGGGGGCACGATCGCGAGGGCACACGCCTCGGCATTGCCAGCACACTTGCTGGCGCGAGTTATAACGACGTCAGCGACGACAAGTATCTGGATGCGATTTCCGGCAACGCGGCATTGAACGGAATTGCGGTGGAAGTGGGTGCGGTGACGTGAGACTTTAGCGTTAGCGCAGCTTACCGGGAGAATTTCCTTGGAAGCCGCGCGGCCTGTGGACTTACTCGCAAGTCGTCGCACACCTTTCAAGTAAATCAGTCAAATCCCGTGGATAATCCGGCTCCTTATCCTACAGAAATCCGAATTGGGAAAGCATATCGTTCTTCCATCGACATTTGGAAGGATTCGATATGTTTATCAAGGAAGCACCGGCCAGCATTGCCGCCCTGAACTTGAAACTCGCGGTCAAGTGGTACAAGAACCTCTGCGACCGGCCTCATGCAAGAAGGTCGATCGCAAAATCGACGGGGTCTTTTTCGATACGCTTTCCAGCGCGTGTTTTACTTGCGATCTTCGCGGCGAGCACTTTAGCCGCATATGGCAGCAGTTCGCCTACCCAATCGATACACAAGCCCAGACTGGTACTAACCAAGCCCGCCGAAGTCATTTACAACGAGAATAAAAGTAATCTGGCACGGCTAATCGTGAAATTCGCAGAGGGCAGTGAAGTACGCTTCGCAAATGGTGCGTTCCTTCAAAGGCGTGATGTTGATTCAGTCCCGAGGCGCGCAACTGACATATCTCACATCAATAATGCCTTGAAGGCGCGCCCCGCATTGTTGCGATCAGGCGCCGTAAACGTGGAACGTCTTTTTTCCCGCGCGGAAGCATCGTTGAACTCTGACAGGGAAAGTGGCATGGCAAAATCCGGCGAAGAACTCGCTGATTTAAATCTCTATCACGTTATTACGTTCGATGCATCAACCGCGCCGGCGGATGCACTGGCGTTGGCAAATTCGCTTATCAAATTGGGTATTGTCGAGACCGCATATTTTGAGCCGAAGTCACATGTAAACGCCACCGACATCGCGCCAAGCACACCTGCCTTTGAGAACCTGCAGAATCACCTTGATCGCGCATACGATGGCAAAACCATCGATCCCAAGATAGGCCTTTTATATAGCGGAATTGACGCAAAATATGCTTGGACTTTTCAAGGTGGCCGCGGCGCGGGAACAAAGTTCATCGACATCGAATTCGGCTGGGATACCAACCATGAGGATCTCAATACGCCAACAATACTTCGTGATCCCGACACATCAGACCAGTGGCACGGTACCGCAGTAATCGGATTGATCAATGCGCAATCCAATGCATACGGAATGACCGGCATTGCGTCTGACGCCAAGTACGGACTCGTAAACGTAGCCTACGGCGCCACCGGTCAGGTGGCCGACAACCTGGCGCTGGCAATAAACCGTGCGAGCAGTTACACCGCTCCGGGCGACGTAATACTAATTGAAGTCGGAATCGATTTTGACTATCAATCCGCGGGTTGCACGTATCCTTACTACACCGGAGTTGCCACCGTGCCAGTGGAGCACTACCAAGCTGTATTTGATGCCATCAAAACCGCAACGGCAAACGGCACCGTTGTTATTGAAACGGCGTCGAATGGATCCGCAAATCTTGATGACCCCTGTTTCGGCAACCGCTATAACACTGCCTTCAGGGACTCTGGCGCAATAATGGTCGGCGCATCAGTAAAGGGATCCTTGCAAAGAGTACTTACCTCATCTCATGGTTCCCGGATTGATGTTCAAGCCCAAGGCAATCTGGTGTCAACGACTGTGTCAACGGCAAATTTCAATAATCTTTTTGCCATCAATCCACCTGATGAAAATCAACAGTACACGTCGCTTTTTGATGGCACTTCCGCTGCAGGAGCGATCGTTGCAGGAACTGTGCTCTCCCTTCAGGGTATTCAAAAAGCGCGAAACGGTCACACATTTACGCCGGCGCAAATGCGGATGCTGCTGAAGGCCCACGGCACGGATCCGGTAACTTACAACTTTCTCAATAATGGAATTGGCCCAATGCCAAATTTGCGCGCGACGATTGATTGGATGTCGGCAGACGCCGACGGCAATGGCACAAGCAATGGTGACGAACTTTCAAGCGGACGCAAGTCCATTCCTGTGGAATATGTTGTCACCGCAACAGCAGGGCCGAACGGGACGATAACGCCGGCATCAACGCTCGCGCCAGCTCTTGGAACGGTATCGCTTACCGCGACGCCCAATGTGGGTTATGTCGCTATCTTCCGCTCGGGTAGTTGTCCGGCGGGAGCGACTTATGGAAACAACTACAAGACCGGACAGATTGTCGGTAACTGTGCGGTATCCGTCGTGTTCGAAACTATACTGGCGGCGCCGGCCAACGTTGCCGTAAAAACTGGCAATCGATCTGCAAGCTTTAAATTTGTATCGCCAGTCAGCGATCCTCAGGCACCCATAACCTCTTTTACGGTCTCATGTAACGGTGGCGCCTTCCATGGCACCGCCGCAACATCACCCGTGCGAGTCACTGGCCTGACCAACGGAACAAGCTATTCCTGCATTGTCACCGCTCAGAATTCGGCTGGGTTTGGCGCCCCGTCTTCGGTTGTCTATGTCACGCCTATTGCGGGAGCGAATTCCGTATCGCCAATCCATAAAAGCACATAGAAAGATTTTGTATCGCATCCATGTGATCTTGCCTCGGCTCGCCAACCCGATGGTATCGGGGAGTAACACGGTCGCGAGGATGACCGCCTCCACCTTGCACGCGCGCATACCGGTGCGAGTTATAACGACATCAGCGACGGCAAATGTCCGGATGCGAATTCCGGCAACGCGGCGCTTAAAGGCATTCTGGCGGACTTGCAGGCAGCGCCTTAAACAATAGGATTGGCGCGGTGTTTCAGGCAAAAACGCCTGAAACACCGCGCCAGTGCTTGACATCTCGCATCAACGTTTAAATATGGACTCCCGAGCATATTGGGCGTCCGCAATGGCGACGTTCTCAACCCGCGGAAAACACATGCCACATCCGGCGTGAGCGGCGACAGACACAATTGGCGGCGAGAATTCGACCACATCGTGGCGCTCAGGATTCAGAACCGCGACGGCCCCTTGGCGCTTTCTTGCCTTTACATCCAGCGGGCTTCGTCGCCGTATCAAACACCAATGCTATTTGCGCTTCTCGCCGTATTTTCTGCACCGCTGCGTAAAGCACTACTGCCGCGGTTCACCTTTAGCGTTGACCGAGACGGTCTTTCCGGGAGGCGCGCTCATTTGTATGCGGTGTTCCACACCCCGATATTTGTATGTGACGTCCCAGTATTCTGGCTTGCCACTTGCGACGGTTCGGCAACGCTGCACATCCTTATCGTATGTCCCCCCGCCGTCGCCACGCCCTGTGTTGGCGCCGATCAAGGCCCCTGCGACCGCGCCACCTGCCGTGGCGGCGTCGTTACCGCGCCCGCTGCCAACCTGGTGGCCGAGAACGCCGCCTATCAGCGCGCCGAGAACGGCACCGCCAACGTTGGCATCGCCGCGCCGGTCTTCCGTCACTTGCTGGCGCTCGACCCAGCAGCGCTGCTCGGGCGGTCCCACCACGGCGCGGACAGACGTCACCGGGGCCTCAAAGACTCGCTCATTGGCACGCCGGCGATATTCATAGTTAGGCTTAGCCAACGGGGCAGGCGCCTCGTTTTCATAATGAGCCTGTTGGTTTGCCGGGCGCACCGAGGAAATCTGGTCATTCATGCCCAATCCATCAAGCGAGTCATAACAGCCTTGGCGCAACCCCACGCATTTGCCCTGAAAACGCGCGTCGTGCAGACTTCCCAGCGTCCGCGATCAACGACGACTGACGAGGCTCGATCGTTGAATCCCTGCTGAGAAAAGTTCCCCACTTGTTTTTCCGTGGTGAATGCGCGCCCGCGAAATCCCTCATGCTCATAGAAAGTAATCTGCCACGGACTGCGTGGCGAATAAGACAGTCGTCGCACCGAGTGCTACCTTCAATGTCCAGTTCATGGTTAATCCTCCAAACGGTTGTCGCACACACGCGCGAATGACAGAAGCGGGAGCAGGCTTGCTCCCAAGTTGTCGCCGGGACGGTAGGAAGCGGAGGTCTGTCCGCTCGATTCTTACAATGGGCGGCGTCCGCTGATAACATTCAGCAACACAACCACGATGGCGATCACCAGCAGGATATGAATGAAACCGCCCATGGTATAGGACGTAACCAAGCCCAGCAGCCACAAGATGACCAACACTACGGCGATGGTGTAAAGCATGATAATTTTCCTTTCTTGCCTTGCGTTAGATTTCCTGATGCGCATCCTGAAATTCCAGGGATTTACCTCAATTGCACCGCCTTCATAAGGCGACCCCGTATCGATACCGGTTGCCGACGCAAATCGGCCACACTCTGCCTCAATCGATACTTGGAAGTATTAGAAACTTCACCCACGCAACTTTCTGTACGCCATCGAACATAACTGTGCGCAAACGTACATAAGTTTGATTTTTGTCAATGGGCGCAACAAATGCCGGGCTAGATTCAGATTGCAGATTAATCTGATGTTGGTTCACTACGATGGGAGGCGCCAGTGGCAGGGCAACTTTCGTTCCGGCTCGCTCCCATGGACGCCAGCGTCGCACCAAAGGGTGTGCTGCTTTCGGTATCTGCAACGCATACCCCCAGGCAGAACCGTCTCCTTGCCGCTTTGCCGGCGAAGGAGTATGAGCTTCTGCTGCCTAATCTTGAGGCTGTACCGTTACCAGTGGGTAGGATCATCCACAGCACTGGTGAACTGGAAAAATACCTCTATTTCCCCACCGCAGGCATCGTCTCGCGCTACAACACGACCGAGAACGGAGCATCCGCGGAATTTGCCGTTACCGGCAACGAAGGGGTGATTGGTATCGCATTGTTCCTGGGTGGCGATAGCACGCCGGGCCAGGCGGTGGTTATCAGCGAGGGCTACGCCTATCGGCTGAAGGCAGCGTCGCTAAAAAACGAGCTTGATCGCAACCATCCGCTGATGCATTTATTGCTGCACTACACCTTGGCACTGATGGCGCAAACTGCCCAGAGCGTGGTGTGCAACCGGCACCATTCGCTTGAACAGCGGCTGTGCGTCTGGATCTTGTCATGTCAGGACCGATTGGCGTCTAGCGAGCTGACGATGACGCAGGAACTGATTGCGCAGATGCTGGGTATGCGCCGCGAGAGCATCACGGAAACCGCCGGCAAGCTGCAAAAGATGGGGCTGATTCGTTACAGCCGCGGCCGTATTGCCGTACTTGATCGCTCTCGACTGGAAGCACATGCATGCGAATGTTATGCGGTCGTGAGGCGGGAGTACGATCGATTGCTCCACCCGGAAAATGCCCATGGCCATGCCAGCTTGCATGGTGAGTGCCGTCAGCATCTTGCGCACATTGGTGAAGATGTCACCATTTTGAATTGAAGGGAAAAACCCGGTTCCGACACCAATTCAGCGACGTGCCAGTTTTGCCCCGCAATTTACGGGTACTTCTCAAAACCTGTTGCGGCGCAAATTTCGCGTCTCCGCTACTGAACATCAATCTCGTTTTTTGCAATTAGCTATGTTTAGCTAATTAGCTACGCTTGGCGATGTCCCCTTGATCGTTGAACCCTATTTGCGAGGGCTTCCCGGCATTTATATCCAAAGCCCTTGCCAAAACCATAAAACTGTATGAATATACAGTTATGGAATTTTCGCCTACTACCGCTCACGGGACACCTCCTGTTGTCCCTTCCCTCCTCATTCATCCCCGCATCTTTCGCATCGGGGATCTGGGCCTGGGCAGCACGGCAGTGAAGAAGGAAAATGGCGGAGAAATACGCAGCGGCTTCGATGCACTCGATGATGAATTGGCCGATGGCGGATGGACGAAGCCGGGGCTGACTGAAATTCTCTGCCATCACACCGGTATCGGAGAGTTATCCCTGCTGATGAAGGGATTGGGCTTGAAAGCAAATGCGCCGCGCCCCGGCGATGCGATGCACTTGCTGTGGGTGATGCCGCATACCCCAATCTGGATACCTTATGCCCCGGCAATCGCACAATGCGGCATCAATTTGCAGCACTTGGCGATCGTGCAGACCAAAAATACCGATGATGCGTTGTGGACTGCCGAGCAGGGACTGAAAAGTGGCGCGTGCCGCGCGGTGTTGCTGCGAATGAACGAGGCGTGGGTGAATCCACTATCGCTGCGGCGTTTGCATCAGGCGGCGATGGCGGGCAACAGTATCCTGTGGCTGATGCGCCCGCTGGAAGCCGCGCAGTCGCCCTCTCCTGCTGGAACGCGGATCGTTTTACGGCCAGAGGATGCCGGTGCGCTGCGCCTCGATTTGCTGAAGCGTCCTGGATTGCCCGCGGGCAAATCGATTCGTCTCGTCACCCGATCGCTTGCATGCCTCACGCGCGAGCCCCGATATCTGCGTGCTCCCAAGAAGACGCAATCCAGCGGCTGGCTGGATCAGATACTCGGTGGCAATGTTTCCACTACCGAAGAAACTCTGGCGACCGTCCGCGAACGATCCTTCACCCGCGAACGCGGGTAAGCGATGGGCAATCGTGCTGTGGATTTCCATTTACCTGCCCGAATTGTCACTGCAATCCCATGCGCGCGGTGCGCTGGGCCACATACAGGCGGTACCGCTGGTGATCAGCGATGGCGCGTCTTCGCGCCCGCACGTGCACGCCGCCAACGCCTGCGCGCGCGAGGCCGGCATCACCTCCCTGATGCCGGTGGCCGCTGCGCAGGCGCGTGCCGCGCAATTGCTGGTGGTGCCGCGCGAACCGGCCAAGGAGCAGGAAACCCTGCAAGACATCGCCATCTGGCTTGCGCAATTCACGCCCATGGTGTGCCCGGAAAAATCGGGGGCCTCACTGGAGATATCTTCGACGCTGCGTTTGTTCGGCGGCATCGGCCAACTCGCCAACCGCATCCGCGCGGGCATGCCAACGCTGGGACTGCATGTGGCATTGGGCATTGCTCCCACGCCGCTGGGCGCATACCTGCTGGCGCGTGCATCGCACTACATGACCGGCATTCGCATGTGCCGCGAGCCCACGCAATTGCGTGAACGGCTGGCGGATATTCCGCTGGCACTTCTCGATTGGCCGCACGATATCGTGCAGCCGCTTGCCGCCTTGGGCCTGGTGCGCGTGAAGGATGTTCTCTCGCAACCGCGTGCGGGCCTGCGCCGGCGTTTCGGCGACCAAATGCTGGACGACATCGATCGCGCAATCGGCGACGCACCCGATCCGCGCGAGCCGCATCGTGTGCCGGAGGATTTCTCCAGCTCAACCGACCTGCTGTTCGACATCATCGATGCTGAGCGGCTGTTTATCCCTATCAAAATGCTGCTCAGCCAGATGGAAGGTTTCCTGCGCGGGCGCGGTGCGGCAGCGAATAAAATCGTGCTCGACCTGAAACATGACCGCACACTGAAGACACGACATGAGTTCGGATCGCGCCATCCATTGCGGAGCGCCGAGGAATGGCTGCGGTTGATACGCGAGCGATTGACTGCACATCCATTTCCGGAAGCGGTGGTGGCGCTAAAACTTTCCGCGCCGTGTCTGGTTGCCTTTCAGGAACAAAACGAAAGCTGGTTGCCCACGCCGGACATTCGTCAGGAAAAATGGCAGGCGCTGATCGAGCGTGTGGCCTCGCGACTGGGGGACAAAAGTGTTTTCAGCGTGCAGGAAAGCAGTGACCATCGTCCGGAATACGCGTGGCGCCCTGATATCGATCGCAAGACAACCGCACGTCTGCCACGTATCACACAAGACAAACCGCGCCCACTGCTACTGCTGACCGAGCCCCGGTCGCTGGTAACCATCAGCGGTGCGCCACAACATCACGGTGCGCTCTCGCTGCTGGCAGGACCCGAGCGCATCGAAGCCGGCTGGTGGGATGGCCGCCCGGTGGCACGCGATTATTTCGTGGCGAAGAATCCGCAGCAGGAAATATGCTGGATATTTCGCGATTATCGGCTAGGGAAAAAGTGGTATTTGCATGGGTATTTTTCGTGACGAGTCATTTTTTTGCGACTATCAATCCCCCTCAATCCCCTTTTTTCAAAAGGGGAGAGCGAAGCGAACAGGCATTGCCTTCGCCAGGCCCAGCCAATGCCGGGCACTCCTACTTTGAAAGGGAGGGTTGGGGGGGTTGGGGGGGGGGGGCCCCGGGTCTCGATGCGCGAGACCGGGATTTATAGTCGCAAAAAAGGCCGCAAGCAATTCGAAGGAGACTCGCCATGACGTTGCATTGCCGCCCGGACCTCAAACAAATGGCCCGCAACCTGCGCACCAACATGACAGACGCCGAGCAATTGCTGTGGTTTCACCTCCGACGAAGACAAATTCTCGATATCCCGTTCTATCAACAGCGGCCGATCGGTCAATACATTGTCGACTTCTATGCGCCGGCCATCCGCCTCGTCATTGAATTGGATGGTGGTCAACATTTTGAGGCAGTGAACATTAAAACTGATTTGCGCCGGACCGCCTTTCTTACTGCGCAAGGGTTGATGGTAGTTCGTTATGACAATCTGCATGTGATCAGGGAAACCATTCATGTACTCGAGGAAATATATCGAATTATCGACCACCGAAAATCCCTCCTGGCCTCCCTTTAGAAAAGGGAGGGGTGCCCAGTGCAGGCTCGTGTCTGCCACTTGGCACTTCCCCTTTGAAAAAGGGGGACTGAGGTGGACTGAGGGGGATTTGCGGCGGTGAAGATATAGCCGCGTAATTTGATGATGCAGCCACCATGAAACTCTCCTGCTCCCTCCTCCACTGTCTCAGCAACTTCAGCTTCCTGCGTGGCGCTTCGCATGCCGAGCATCTGGTGTCTCGCGCAGCCGAACTGGGATACACGGCAATCGCCATTACCGACGAATGTTCAGTCTCCGGCGCGGTGCGTGCGCATATGGAAGCAAAGGAACACAAGATCAAACTGATCATCGGCGCGGAATTCACCGTGCATGACGCACCCGCCATCGACCGGCTGATCCTGCTTGCGAAGAACCGCAATGGCTACGGCGACCTGTCCGAACTCATCACACTGGCGCGTTCGCGCTCGCCCAAGGGGGAATATCAGTTGTTCACTGGCGATCTCGCGCACCTCAGTGATGGCATCGCGATCATCGTCCCCTTTCCGCTGCACGCTGATGCACAGGCAAACATCGCCGCCATTGCACGGCATTTTGTCGCCGCCTGCTGGCTGGGCGCCGCGCTCGATTACGGGCCTGATGACGAAGGCAAACTCACGGCACTGAACACGCTGGCCGAAGCATGCCACCTGCCACTGGCCGCGTGCGACCGCATCCTGTTCGCCAACCGCGAAGACAAGCCGCTGCAGGACGTGCTCACCGCCGTGCGTCTCAAGAAACCGGTCGCCGAACTGGGCACCGCTCTCAACGTGCACGCGGAGAACTACCTGAAGCCGATCAGCCACCTGGCCCGCCGCTATTCGCCGGCAATGATCGCGCAGACCCTCATCATCGCCGCGCACTGCAAATTCACTCTCGACGAATTACGCTACGAATATCCACGCGAAGTCATCCCCGTCGATGAAACCCCCGCCGCCTACTTGCGAAGGCTCACGGTTGAAGGCGGCGCCCGGCGCTATCCCCAGGGCATGCCGGACAACGTAAGCGCCCTGGTCGAGCATGAGCTGACAATCATTGCTGATCTCCATTACGAAGCGTATTTCCTGACCATCTGCGATGTCGTAAACTTCGCGCGCGACAAAAAAATTCTCTGCCAGGGACGCGGCTCGGCGGCGAACTCCGCCGTGTGCTATTGCCTCGGCATCACCGAGGTGGACCCCGGGCACATGCAGGTGCTGTTCGAGCGTTTCATCTCTCGCGAGCGCAACGAGCCGCCGGACATCGATGTCGACTTCGAGCACGAGCGCCGCGAGGAAGTGATGCAGTATCTCTACAACAAATACGGTCGCGACCGCACTGCGCTCACCGCCGCCGTCTCCACCTACCGGCCCAAGGGGGCGATCCGCGATGTTGGTAAGGCGCTGGGGCTGACGTTGAGCCAGGTCGATACGCTGTCGAAGACCATTGCCTGGTGGGACGGTCGCAGCATCGCGCCCGAGCGCCTGATCGAAGCGGGATTCGATCCCGAAGCGCCGCGCATGCAAATGCTGATGAAGCTCACCGAAGCGCTGATCGGTTTTCCGCGCCATCTCTCGCAGCACTCCGGCGGCTTCGTCATCGCCCGCGACAAGCTTACACGGCTGGTGCCCATCGAGAACGCCGCCATGCCGGACCGCACCGTGATCCAGTGGGACAAGGACGACCTCGATGCATTGGGGCTGCTGAAAGTCGATGTGCTGGCGCTGGGCATGCTGACCGCGATCCGCAAGACGCTCGATCTCATCGGAAACTGGCGCGGACAGCCGATGGCCATGCAGGACGTGCCGCGCGAGGATCCGGTCACCTACCAGATGATCCAGCACGCCGACACCATCGGCGTGTTCCAGATCGAATCGCGCGCGCAGATGAGCATGCTGCCGCGATTGAAGCCGAAGTGCTTTTACGATCTGGTCATCGAAGTCGCCATCGTGCGGCCCGGTCCGATCCAGGGCGGCATGGTGCACCCATATCTCAAACGCCGCACCGGCGAGGAGCCGGTGGTCTATCCGAGCAAGTCAGTGGAAGCGGTGCTATCGCGCACACTGGGCGTGCCGATATTCCAGGAACAGGTGATGCAACTGGCGATGGTCGCCGCTGGTTTCACCGCGGGCGAGGCCGACCAACTGCGCCGCGCCATGGCCGCGTGGAAACGCAAAGGCGGCCTGGAAAAATTCCGCGACAAGCTGGTCGGCGGCATGCGCGCGCGCGGCTACGACGAAGAATTCGCCGAGCGGCTGTACAAGCAGATGCAGGGCTTCGGCGAATACGGTTTCCCCGAATCGCACGCCGCCAGCTTCGCGCTGCTGGTCTACATCTCCTGCTGGCTGAAATGCCACCACCCTGCCGCATTCACCTGCGGCCTGCTGAATTCGCAGCCGCTGGGATTCTATTCGCCCTCGCAACTGGTGCAGGATGTTCAGCGTCACGGCGTGACGGTGCTGCCGGTCGATGTGACAATAAGCGAACACTGTTGCGTGCTGGCCGGCCCGCCGGAAAATCCGCAAATTCGCCTTGGGCTGGAAATGGTCGCGCAGCTTAACAAAACCTCGGCCAAAAAAATCGTGGTGGCACGATCACAAGCCGCCTTCCTCGATGTTGCCGATCTCCAGCGTCGCGCGGAATTGACACAACAGGAAATCGAAGCATTGGCCGCTGCCGACGCCTTTCACACTCTTATCGGCCACCGCCGCGATGCGTTATGGGAAGCGCTGGGGCTCGAACGCGACACGAAACTTTTCACCGCGCCCGCCGATCCCACCATTGCCACCCTCATTTCCCCGACCGAAGCCGACGACATTGTTGCCGATTTCCGTAGCCTCGGCCTGAGCCTGCGCCGCCACCCGCTGGCCTTGCTGCGCCCTGCACTGACCGCCCAGCGCATCCGCAGCGCCGAGGAAGTAAAGAATGCCCGCCACGGCCAGTTGATCCGCACCACCGGCCTCGTCACCTGCCGCCAGCGCCCCGGCACCGCCAAAGGCACCACCTTCGTCACACTCGAGGATGAGACTGGCTATGTGAACGTGGTGGTGTGGTCGCATGTCGCCGCCCGGCAACGCAAGGAACTGGTGCAGTCACGCCTGATGTGCGTGGCCGGGCGCGTCGAGCGGCAGGGGGAGGTGGTGCATTTGATCGCGGGGAAACTCATCGACCAGACTGCAATGCTGGGCGAACTGGACTTCCACAGCCACGAGTTCCACTAGAATTTGATCATTGCCAGCATGAATAACCAACAACTCAAGAAATTCTGCCGCAGCCTGCCCGGAGCCAATGAACGCTTGCTGCCAGCCCCCTACAACATCCTCGTCTACTCGCTGGACAGGAAAAACTTCGCCTACTTCAAGACCAGCCAGCCCGAAATGTGGCGCTTCAGCATCAAGGTGTCTCCCGATCGTTTCATCGAACTCACTAGCGTGCCGGGCGTGAAGCCGGCGCGGTACCGCGGACGCTATCACTGGATCACCATTGTCGCCGTGGGCAACTTTCCAGCCGGATACTTGCGGGAACTGGTGCAGTGGTCTTATCGATATGCGCTTGAGACTCTGCCGATGTCGCGCCGGAACTTATTGCCGACGGAGGGACGAATCGGCACTGCCACTAAGGTACTTCCGCCAAGGAAGCATTGACAGCCAAAATCGTTGAGGCGTACAGTCCGCAGACGGAATCGGAAACGTTTCCACTTTGCCCGGCAATTGTGCAGCGCAGCGTAATTTCGCCCGCGCAATAATCAATCACCGGGGATCGCCCGGCCAACTATCCTTGATCGACGAGAGCGCCATGTCTCACCATATTTCCGCCTCCCACTTCCCGCCGCGGCATGTCGCCGGCAAGCGTCCATGAGCGAGCATCTCACTCGCCTGGATGTCTATGCGCCGTTGTCCGGGGTCCTTGTGCCGTTGTCGGATGTACCCGACCCGGTTTTCGCCGAGCGCATGGTTGGTGACGGCGTTTCACTTGACCCGACCTCCAGTGAATTGCTGGCACCTGTTGCCGGGATCGTCACGCATCTCCACAACGCGCACCACGCGTTGACCATTACGACCGATGACGGTATCGAGGTGCTGGTACATATCGGCATTGATACGGTAATGCTGCGCGGCGAAGGATTTGCACCGCGCATCCGCCAGGGCGAACGCGTCACAATGGGACAACCCTTGATCGGCTTTGCCGCCGATTTTGTGGCGACGCGCGCTCGCAGCCTGCTCACGCAAGTTCTCATTGCCAACGGTGGCGAAGAAATTCATGTCGCCCCCTTTAGCGGACCCGTGCAAGCGGGACGCGACGTCGTCATGCGCATCGAGCACCGCCCAGTCACAACCGAGTTGACCATGCACAGCGACCACGCGAGTGCGACGTTATTCTCCGAGCCAGTTACGTTGCCGAACCCGCAGGGCCTGCATGCGCGCCCGGCGGCAGTGCTTGCCGCTGCCGCCAAGAAGTTTCGCGCGGATGTCAGGCTGCTTCGTGGCAAAGATGAGGCCAACGCCAAATCCGTCGTTTCCGTCATGGTACTTTCAACACAGGCCGGCGATTCGATACGCGTACAGGCAAGCGGCGCGGACGCGGCGCAAGCGGTGCGCGAACTGGCGGCGTTGCTCGCGGCGGGTTGCGGCGAAGGAGCTGGGGAAAGTCAAGCAGCTGCCTCGGCGCCGCTGACGAGGCCGGTCACCGCGCCAACCGCCGCGACCGGCGTTGCAAGCGCAAATCCCGACATTTTCCCTGGCGTGGCCGCATCGCCCGGGCTTGCGGTGGGAAAAGTCGTACAGGTGCGAGCGCAGCGAATCGAGGTGAGCGAAGCCGGGGTCGGCGTCGTCCGCGAGCGCGCGCACCTTGACACCGCATTGCGTGAGGCCGTACGCGACGTCGAATTGCTCAAGCGCGAAATCGCCGACGCATCGAAAGCGAAGATTCTGGACGCGCATCAGGAATTGCTCGCGGATCCGGAACTGGTCGACCTTGCGGTGGAAAACATTGCGAATGGCAAGAGCGCCGGCTGGGCGTGGCGCGCGGCATTCACGCTCTATGCGGGTGAGCTCGAAGGTCTCGACAATGCTCTGCTGCGCGAGCGCGCCAACGACGTGCGTGACGTCGGCCGGCGCGTGTTGCTGCTGCTCGCGGGCGTCACGCACGCCAAAATCGACGTGCCCACCGGGTCGATCCTGATCGCCGAAGAACTCACGCCGTCGGATACCGCCACGCTCGACCGCAGCAAGGTGCTCGGTTTTTGCACGGTCGGCGGTGGCGCGACCGGGCACGTGGCGATACTCGCACGCTCGTTCGGCATACCCGCCATTTGCGGAATGGATTCCGCCGCCCTCAAGATCAGCGACGGCACCGAAGTCGTCATTGACGGCAGCGCGGGCACATTGCGGCGCAACCCGGATGCCGCCGCACTCTCCGAAGCCCATGCACGCATGACGCGTCACGCGGCGCGCGTCGAGCAGGAGAAAGCAGCCGCCGGTGCGCCTGCGATAACACGGGATGGCGCCCGCATCGAGGTCGTCGCCAATGTCCGCGACGCGGCGGAAACACGCGAAGCCGTGGCGATCGGCGGCGAAGGCGTCGGATTGCTGCGTTCGGAATTCCTGTTCAGTGATCGCGATACAGCGCCCAGCGAAGACGAGCAGGCGGCCGCCTATCGGGCCGTGGCGGAAGTGCTGGGGCGTGAACGGCCATTGGTCATTCGCACCCTCGACATCGGCGGCGACAAACCGCTTTCCTACCTGCCGATGCCGCGCGAAGACAATCCGTTCCTCGGGCTGCGCGGCATTCGGGTCAGTCTCGATTATCCGGACATGTTCCGCACCCAATTGCGCGCCATGCTCAAAGCTGCCCCAGTCGGCAATCTGCACATCATGTTTCCGATGATCGCGACTCTGGATGAACTGCGCGCGGCGAAAAAGATCCTCAATGAGGAACAGCGAAATACCGGCCACACCGCCAAAGTTGGTATCATGATCGAAGTGCCGTCGGCCGCACTGATCGCAGAACGTTTGGCGCCCGAGGTGGATTTTTTCTCGATCGGCACCAACGATTTGACGCAATACACGCTGGCGATGGATCGCGGTCATGCGCGCCTGGCTCGCGAAGCCGACGGATTGCACCCTTCCGTGCTGCGTCTGATCGGCATGACCGTCGATGCGGCGCACCAACACGACAAGTGGGTCGGTGTTTGCGGCGGTATTGCCGGCGATGCGATGGCGGTGCCGGTGCTGATCGGCCTTGGCGTGGATGAATTGTCCGTCTCGGTGCCCGCGATCCCCGCTGTCAAGGCATTGGTCTGCCGGCTCACGCGCAGCGAGTGTCAATCACTCGCGCAGGAAGTATTGCAAATGGGAACGGCCACCGAGGTACGCGCGCGGCTGGCTTCGTTCGCCGATTGATTGTAAGTAATGAATGCAGCAGCCAGAATAAATCCATAAAGAGGAGACGCAACATGTTCAAAAATTCATTCGCCTTCCTGCAAAAGATCGGCAAGTCGCTGATGCTGCCGGTCGCGGTGCTGCCGGTGGCGGGATTGCTGCTCGGTATCGGCGCGGCAAACTTCGAATGGATCCCGCCGCTGATTTCCGCACTGATGAAAAACTCCGGCGATGTCATCTTCGGCAATCTGCCACTGATCTTCGCCATTGGTGTTGCGGTGGGATTCACCGAGAACGACGGTGTATCCGGCATTGCAGCGACCATCGGCTACATGGTCATGCTGACGACGATGGGCGTCATGGCCGGCGTGTGGGGTGTGGAGCCGGCCACCATCATGGGTATCAAGTCGATGCAGACCGGCGTGTTCGGCGGCATTCTGGCCGGCGGGTTGGCCGCGTGGATGTTCAACCGCTATTACCGCATTTCACTGCCGCCCTACCTCGCGTTTTTTGCCGGCAAACGATTTGTGCCCATCATCACGGCACTCGCCGCGATCGTGCTGGGCGTGGTGATGTCGGTGGTGTGGCCACCGGTACAAAACACGATCAACGCGTTTTCGCACTGGGCCGCCGTGAGCGATCCGCGCACCGCCGCAACCGTCTATGGCTTTGTCGAGCGCCTGCTGATTCCCTTTGGCCTGCATCACATCTGGAACGTGCCGTTCTTCTTCGAAATGGGCTCGTTCACCGACGCGGCCGGCAAAGTGGTGCGCGGCGATATCAACCGCTTCTTCGCGGGCGATCCGACCGCGGGCGTGCTCGCAGGCGCGTTCCTGTTCAAGATGTTTGGCTTGCCGGCGGCGGCAATTGCCATCTGGCAGAGCGCCAAACCGCAGAACAAGGTCGCTGTCGGTGGCGTCATGATCTCCGCCGCGCTGACATCGTTCCTAACTGGCATCACCGAGCCGATCGAGTTCGCGTTCCTGTTTGTGGCGCCTGTGCTGTATTTGATTCACGCGGTGCTCGCCGCATCAACGCAGTTCGTGGCCAACACGCTCGGCATGCACATGGGCTTCACGTTCTCGCAGGGCGGCATCGATTTTCTGGTATTCAATGTATTCGGCAAGTTCTCGCAGAACTGGTGGCTGGTGCTGGTGCTGGGCCCCATCTATGCGGCCATCTACTACGGCGTATTTCGCGGCGCGATTAAATGGCTGAACCTCGCCACACCGGGACGTGAAGATGAATCGGTCGCGCAAGCAACTTCAGGCGGCGCGACCAGTGGGCGTTCGCAGGAACTGGTGCTCGCCTTTGGCGGACGTGACAATATCGCCAGCCTGGACGCCTGCATCACCCGGCTGCGCGTGGCCGTCAAGGACATCGCGAAGGTCGATCAGGGAAAACTCAAGGGAATGGGTGCGGCGGGCGTGATGGTGGTCGGCAACGGCGTTCAGGCGATCTTCGGCACGCTCTCCGAGAACATGAAAACCGACATGCAGGAATATCTGCAGCGCACAACGCATGACGGAAACGCGGACGCCGCAATGACAACACCCAATGCGGCGAAGGCAGCGCCCTCACCTGTCAGCCCATCATCCCATGTCGCGGCGGCACCCACGGTCGCCGTAAGCGCCGGTCCGGACCTATGGGTGCGTGAAGCCGCAGGACCTTTGCTCGCGGCGCTGGGCGGTCGCGGTAACTTGCGCGGAATCGAAGCCGTCGCGTACACACGCCTGCGCGTCGAACTCGCTGATGGCACACGCTTTGACGAAGCCGCCGCGCGGCTCGCGGGAGTGGTCGGCGTGATGCCGGTCGCGGCGGGGGTGCTACACCTTATTGTCGGCGACAAGGCCGGTCATTACGCGCAGGCGATCGTACTCACGGATTAATGCTGCGCCGAAGAGCAAAGGCGCATTGCTTTTGGTTTTCCCCGGCGCCGGCCGGGGAAGGAAGATCTTGCTCTTGCATATTTCCCAGCGTTCAGGCATAGCCCGCATTTATAGTAAAAACACAAGCATTGGCGCGGCTTGTGGCAGCTTTATAGCCTAGAAGCCGCCCCAGTGCTTGCGTTTGTCGCCTGTACCGATCGCGCGAATTGATGCGCCTCGCATTAACGTTGTCCAGTGACGAATGACGTGTTTGCTATTTCAAATAGGAGGCACTAAATTGCCCCAAACGCTTGATCATGACTTTTTCAGCGGCCCCTCAAGAGGGTTACTTTGCGCAGCGTAATTTAGAACTTCTATTTCAAAGTGATATCGCAAAGGACGCGACTTGCCAATTTTCTGTGCTGTCTATGAAGGAAAACCTGCCCCGCGTGCAGAAGATGCGGTAGAGGTCGGAGGCGCGTCAATTGTCTGCTGGATCAAAGCGATATCAGCTGCGGAGGCTGCCAAACTCGCTCGCCAGACAATTGAAGAGAGACTTTGGATAATCGTCGCAGTCGACGAAGAATGGACAGAAGTAACAAAGAGTCGTGTCCCGCTCAGTTCATCGCCATACTTCGAACAGGCAGCAATTGATGGTGAGTGCTATGTATTCCACACTTGGAACAATGAAGCCGATAGTGGCAATCTGGCGCGTTAGTCTGCGACACAATATTGGGGTAAAGGTCGCCGCCTTCTGGCGCTGGGCCGTCGCAAATACGCGCCGCCCCATCTTGATTGTCCAGGTACTTCGATAATTCGCCATGTCAGAATCACCAACCAAAATCACAAAATCTGAACGCGCAATCCTTCGGCAGTTTGCCCAAGAATCATGGGAAACAGAGCTTGACGATAGTCTCGAACAGCTCGTAGAGGAATTTTCGCGCTGGGCCGACAATGGAATGAACGCGTTCGAGCTTTCGGACAAGATTCACAAATTTCATAACGGTGCTTCCCGCGAACTCTACAGCCGTTACACCGGACTGGATCCCGACACCGTTGTCGCGCGGGCGATTGCGATGGGGATCCTGAAAGACGTAATCCTCGGCAAAACACTGCGCCCGAAACTCAACGATAAAATTGAACTTTTTCGTTCACTGGAACATGACTGGCTCGCCTGTCGAAACCATACGGCCCGCCGTGCGTTCGGTCACGGGAGCAATTGAATGAATGAAAACCAACACGGCGCCGAAGCTCCCTACGCCCGGTACCTCAGCCGCCTGATCAGGCCATTCCCGAATTTCGATTTCTTCTTCATCAAACCAGTACGCGAAAAAGCCGTCGAATGGTTGCAACTTAAGCAGGGTGGACGTGTGCTAGACATCGGATGCGGTCCGGGCGGGAGTTTTCCATACCTGGTACAGGCCGTCGGTGCATCGGGTGAGGTGGTTGGGGTCGATATCAGTCCCCAGAGCTGCATCAACGCAAGAAAGCGTATCGAAAGAAACGGGTGGCCAAATGTCAGCGTGTTTGAAGGCGGCGCGCAAGAGGTTCCTCTGAACGGCACTTTTGATGGCGTACTGATGTTTGCGGCTCCCGATGTGTTCGCGTCAGAAACCGCGCTGGAAAATATCTTTCTGCACTTGCGTGAAAATGCCCGTGTGGTATTTTTCGGCGCAAAGATGTCGGACGGTCGCCTGGGGCAGCTGCTGAACCCAGTGCTGCGAAAAGCCGTTGCCAAACTCTCACCCGCGACACCAATCCCGGACGAAGCTCCCTGGAAGCTGGTGGCGAGTCGCGTCAAAAGCCTTCACGTCGAGGAATATTTCTTCGGCTTGATGTTTCTTGCCTCGGGCTCCGTGGTCGCAAAAAACAGCGTCAAGACAAGATGAAGGTCGCCCAGGTTCGCCGTTTCGCGATGTCGTTGCCCGAGGTCACCGAAGCGCCTCACTTCGAGCTTTCCTCGTTCCGTGTTCGCGGCAAAATTTTTGTCACTGTACCTCCCGGCGAAGCGCCTCGCCGCAACACTACCCGTGCTTGAATCAAAAATATGAGCAACAGACGTGCCGTTCGAGCGTGAGCCGCGCTCGCGTGACGCGTACACTTCAGCCTAATCGCTGGGTGTTGTCACGGAAACACGCTCATTCAAGATTTGCGCTATCCCTGCCGGAGCACACAACATGCCATTGCATCACTCTCGCCGATCCCTGCCAACCTTCGTCGCCCTGCTTCTTCTGACCTTGGTCCCCGCCTGCATGGTCAATCCGCCACTGAATTCTGACGATCCCGCACACACGAAAGCGGCGCTATCGCGTCAGGCCGACCAGTGGGACAAAGCCATCGTCCGGCAGGACCGGGCGGCGATTGAATCGAACATGGCGGAAGACTTCCGCCAGATTGACGGCGCGGGAAACCTGGAAGACAAGGCCTCATTTGTAGAGGGGCTCATGTCGCCAAAACTGCGGATTGATCCGTACACCGTCGAAGATTTCGACGTGCGCCTGTATGGTGATGTCGCCCTTCTGAGTGGCCGCACAAAAATGACCGGCCAATATGACGGCAAGCATTTTCAAAGTCATTACCGCTACATCGATATCTACGTTCGCCGCGACGGACGCTGGCGAATTGTCAGTGTGCAGATTTCAAAGATTCCGGCCTAGTTTGATGCTACAGGCTGTATCCTGCCCATTCAACCTTGCAGAAGTGAAATGCCAAGATGGCGTCATTTGCCAGCCCGCCTTCGGATCCGCTACCCGCCAACGTGCTCGACGCGTTAAAGCAGGGCAATAACATCGAGGCCATCAAGCGCCTGCGCGAAACCACCGGGCTCGGATTGAAAGAGGCAAAGGACGTCATAGACCAGCAGGCGCGCGGCCTCGCTGTTGGCATGACGCCCGTCGCACCGGCAAGCACATTGCCCCCCGCGGTGGCCGCGGCATTGCGCCGGGGAAACAAGATCGACGCCATCAAACTCCTGCGCGAGCACACGGGCCTCGGCCTGAAAGAAGCGAAAGACGCCATCGATGCATTTCACCTCGGCGCGCGTACCAGGGATGGCAAGCTTGGGCCTGGCGAAGTTTCGCGATCGACGAGCGCCGTTTGGTGGATGGTTGCTGTCGCTGTCGCCGGGGTAGCGGCTTATTACTTCCTTCCATTTTCCCGATAGGAAAGCGACATACCTTTCATCCCGCCGGTAGCGTGACAATAATTCCACAGATCGACAGGATTTCCACCATTACCATGACCCCCCGTCATAATGTCCAATCAACTTGCATTCCCGCTTGAGGGCGGCTGCACATGCCGCCATCTCCGTTATCGCATGGAGACCCCGCCTCTCTTCGTGCATTGCTGTCACTGTCGCTGGTGCCAGCGTGAGACCGGTGCATCGTTTGCACTGAATGCGATGATTGAAGCGGATCGCGTCACGTTGCTGGCGGGCGAACCGGAAGTTGTCGATACGCCGTCGCAAAGCGGCATGGGCCAGAAGATTGCGCGGTGCCCGCGGTGTCGCGTCGCGGTATGGAGCGTCTACGCGGGGGCGGGCCCCTTGATCAAGTTTGTCCGCGTCGGCACGCTCGACAAACCTGATGAACTGCCGCCCGACATACATATCTTCACCGCTTCAAAGCAGCCGTGGGTCGTCATTCCGGCTGGTGCGCCTGCCGTGCCCGAGTACTATGAACGCGAGAAATACTGGCCGGTCGAGAGTCTCGCGCGCCGGCAAGTTTTGCTGCCCCGGATCGAGGAATATCAAGCGAAACTTCGCAGTAGGCTCAATTAGAACCCGTGGCCACCGCCGACTGATGGCGACCGTTGCCACCCACATAGGAACATCAATGGACCTATCCGTAAACGTATTTGACGTTTGGCCATTCCGACGATCAGAAAATGGCATAGAGTACTTATTGCTCTACACGTCCCAGGAAAAAGCGGATCGCTATTTCAATGGCGGTCGCTTCTGGCAAATTCCCAGCGGGTTCATTGATTCAGGGGAAAAGGTGGTTGGCGCGATCAAGCGTCATTTGCACGATTTTGGTTTGAATGCCGCATCGATCGGGGCCGCCGAACACACGTACTCCATCTACAACCGCCGTTACGAAACCATGCAGCTCATCGGCGTGTATGCGGCGGAGGTTCGTGACGGTCACGTGTTGCTCAACCCCGTTGAACACGCCGAATTCGGCTGGTATTCATTCGCGCAGGCATTGACCATGTTGCATTTTCGGGGATTGAAAGATGGCCTTCGCTCGACGGTTGAGTACATCACCGGCGTAACTGAGCCCGCGAAGGAGCTTCAACTGCTATGAATCGGCGCCGCGAGCGATACTGCGCCGCCAGCGTGTGTGACACCGCGGATTCGCCAGGGGCTGCATGAAAATCTATCCGCCCGGGGAATATCAGGCGAGCCAGCACATGTTCGAACTGATGTATGGCGAACAATCAAAACACAAGCACTGTAGCGCCTCTCCAGCCACAACGCCGCCAGAAGCCGCGCCAGTGCTTGACTTTGTTATATAAGAAACGGCATCCCGTTACTGCGCGGGAATCGCGACAAATTCGGAAACACGGTCGCCAATTCCCCCGTGGAAGCGCCCATCCATTTGGCAAATGTCGCGCAGTACTCATCGACCGAGGTAGTCGGCAGCAGTCGGCCTTGCCCAATGTCGTTGGGCCCCAGTAGCGCAACCGTTGGAAACTCCTGCCCCGCTGCCGGACCGCCGTAAAACGCGCCACCATTCACAGCGCCGCCAAGCACGAAGTGATGCCCGCCCCAGCCGTGATCGGTACCCAATCCGTTGGACGTAAGCGTACGACCAAAATCGGAACCGGTAAAAGTGGTGACGTTGTTGGCGATGCCTTGCGATACCGTCCAGTTGTAAAACCAGGTGAGCGCCTGATCGATCTGCGAGAACAGTTCAGCGTGGCGGCCGGAGAGAATTGGCGTGGTCGTATTGAGAGACCCAAGGAATTGATCGGCGTGATTGTCAAAGCCGCCGATTGAAACAAAAAATATCTGCCGCTTCACGCCAAGTGTGTCGCGTGCCGCGATCATTGTTGCGACCGATCGGAGTTGTTCCGCAAGGCGATTTTTTTTCGACGCGCCTGCAGAATCGATATAGGTCATCGGCGGGGCGGGGCTGACTGCAAATTTCTCCAGATAGTTTCCCGACGCATCCTTTGCCGGGTTGCCATTTACGTCCAGGTTATAGAGTGTGGCATTGACGAATTCGCTGGTGGAAAGCGCCCGCGCGGCCGAATCGCCCCATTGATCCTCAAGCGCATTGGCGCGCAGAATGTTTAGTTGAGTCTCAAAGGCTGCTTGTGGGTTCGGACGTCCGGCGGACTTGTCCCATGAGCGATAAGACCGCAGCCGCCGCACGATGGTATTTCTTGGCCCGCCCCAGCTAGAGACGGCATAGGAGACTGCGTTGTTGCCCTTTTGCAGCATATTCTGTCCCGCAACCGTGATGGAGACCGACACCTGGCTATTGCCATTGGCGGATTCAATCAGATCGCCCAGGCGCCCGCCCCAACCGGTGAGCGCAGGATAATCCGCGCGTCCCGTTTGCCAATGGCTCACCATATCCGAATGCGAAAATAGCTGCGGCGGCAAATTGGTACCGCTTTGATACTGTGCTTTCGAGGTTGGTTGCAGCATCACGCTAACGTTATTGATGCAGGCGAGCTTGCGGCTCGTGTTGAAGATATTGGCGAGTCCGGTGAAGCTGGGATGAAAACCAAACGAGCGGCCCGCCAGTCCGGCATTCACCGGCAGCACATTTGCCTGTGGAATCGCCAGGTTTCCACGCCCCGCCAGGTAACCGGCGTACTCGGTACCGAGCGGAATAATCATGTTCTGGCTGTCATTGCCGCCGGACAGGAAAACACAAACCAGTGCGCGGTAGTCGTTGAACGGACCTGCCGCATAGGCTGCCTGCATGATGTTGCCCATCATCGGCATGGATGCGGCAGCGGACATCATTTTCATGAAGCGACGCCGGTCGTGGTGAAGATTGAAGGTTTTCATGGTTGGCGTCTCGCGCTATTTCTGAATCGAGTATTCGGGGGAATTCATGATGAGCCAAAACACCGTCTTGAAGCGCTCGGTACTCTGCGTGGTGGCGTTGCTATCGGTGAGCTTGGTCGCGACATCGATCAACTGCGTGCGGAACTGCATGCTCATCCCGCCCGACAGCAAGAGGATGTTCAGCGCATCGACCATGGCTGGCGGATTCGAGGCGAGCGCAATGTAGGGAGCGTAGTCCGGCGTCAGCCGATCGCCGGGCAACGCGTTCGATTGACCGAAGCCGCCGATGATGCCCCACTGCGAGAAATCCATGAATCCGGAAATCGTCGCGCTATTGGCAATCTCAAACTCCGGCCCGACCAGTCCAGCCTGTGACAATGGGCCGGATGGTGCGTAATCGGGGCTGTAGAAATTGAATACGCTCGGTGCATGCAGCGGACTTTGCCCCAGTGCATCGGAACCGCCCAGATCCCAGATGGTGGCGTAACCGCTGGTCATCACCGCACCAAATGCGCGGTGCAGGTGTGTAAAGCGCAGAACCGGTTCGCGCAACTTTCCATAACTATTCGGCTGATTGGTGCGCGACAGGCGGGCTTCGGGATCGAGCAGGATCGCGCGAATCACAGCCTTCATATCGCCGCGCACACCCGAGCCGTTATTGTTGAATACGCTCGCCACACGCGCAACGTATGCGCCGCTAGGGTTGCTGGTGACCAGCCGCTGGATCAATTGCTCGCCGATGAATGGACCGACATTCGGGTGATTGAAGAGGTTATCCACCACGGCATCGACATCCTGCATCGGCGTCTGGCCGGCCGGTACGTTTTGGCTGAAGCCCGCTGATCCTGGATAAACCAGCAGCGTTTTCGCGCCTGCGTCGTGCGGGCCGCCGGTGATGTCACGCTTGTCGTCACTGGAACGGTAGCTAGCTGTCCAGGGCACCATTGGCGTTGACCACGCCGTGCAGGCCTTAGCAGCGGTCGCGACATCCGACGGGTACGGCACGTCGGGATATAGCCAGCGCCAGGTCTTGGTCTGGTCTTGCCCCGCGTAGGTCCAACCCGTGAGCGCGCGCGACACCGACTGAATATCGTCTTGCGTGTAGGTACTGATAGCTTTGCCGGTGCCGGCATCAAACTGTACTGAACCATCGAGATTCAACATCACCGTGCCGATGGTGAAGAGCTGCATGATCTCGCGCGCATAGTTCTCGTTTGGAAAGATGTTGGGCGCCGTCGGGTCCGCCTTGGCATTGCCCTTCATGTCCAGGTATTCCCCCATCGCCGGGTTCAGGGTGACTTCCTTGATCAGCGTGCGGAAATTGCCGAACGCATTGGCGCCCAATATGTCTAGGTAACTCGCCGCACCGCAAGCCGCATCGCCGATCGTGTTGTTCTGCATCGAGATCACGAGAATTTGCGAGAGCGCATAGGCAACGCGCTGGCGCAGTTGATCCGGCGCCTCGAAGTATTTCTTCCAGATCGACGGCATCATCACCGCGTAGGGCGTGACTGGATAAAACGGGTCATCTCTCACGGTAGGCAAGTGTAGCGACGGTGGCAATGCAAACTGCTCATCGAGATACGCGGCCGGCGTCAGCGCGGCCACACGATTGATCTCGGCCTGGGTCGCGCCAAACGTTGTCTGCGTGAGCAGGCGCGCGGGATCCCCTTGCGGATGCGGCCCGACATTGACGGCCACTGGCGCGGAAATTACCGAAACGCCGTTGCCGTCGGTGGCCTTGGCCGTCAGGAAGCGCGGGCCTTCCGTCGGTGGCGTCCACGCGAACGAATACGGGCCGGCAATATCCTCGCCAATCTTGTTGACGCCATCAAAAAACTCGACGCGCACGATGGTTCCGCCGGTGACGGACGCGCTGGCATCGAGCGTCACGGGTGTGCCCATCTGTGCCGCGCCAACAGCGGCGAGCGATACGTACGGCGGTGCCGCGGCCGTGAGCGTGATGCCTACCCGCGACTTGACCGCAGCAATCGCCGCCGCGGTCACTTGTCCCGAAACGCTGATGTCATAGCGGAACGTACTGGCATTCGCGATGTGACCCGCGCGTATCTTGACGGCGCTTTTGTCCACGGCAGTGACCGACGCGGAATTATCGAAGTCGCCCATCAGGAAACCCACTGAGGAGGAGACTGTCAGCGCGCCGCTCCCACCCGTCACGCCCGTGAGCGTGACTTTTATTCGCCGACGGTCCGGAATATTGGTGAGATTCACGAGCACCTCGGTGGGCACGGTGAGGGACATGTTTGCCGTGGCATTGCCGATGGACGCGTTCGCGGTATCAACGACCGAGACTGTGCCTGGCGAGGTGACGGCTTCGCCAAATCTGAACACGATCAAATGACCCGCACCGCCGGATCGCGGCTCGATTGAAATATTTCCGTTGATAGCAGGTACCGGGTCGATCGGCAGATCAAACGTGCCGGCGCTGCCGTGTGTTTTGCGCGAGACGACGCCGTTCAGCGAAAGTGCGGCGGCTGATGATGCAATCGTTGACGCCAGCAATGCGATCGTCAATACCATTAACGAAAGTACGCCGCGCGGCGGCTTCGGGCATTTTTCTGTCATGGGGCGCGCCAAATATAGTTGGTTGAACTTTCTCATTTCAATTGAAAAGCACTAACCGTGCCAAGGATTCAAGTCTTTTGGCGACGCCGACAAGCGCCATTTCGCAGTCCAATTTGTCGTCAATCGGCGACAAATGGCGCCAGAAGTGTCGGCTTGGTTGTGCGGTGGGTATTCCGAGGATCCAAACTTCAGCCCCCACATTCAACAGGAATTCCGTTAAAGATATGAGATGCTTGGCGTTTGTTCACTGAGGTTCTCGTTGCCACCCATGCGTAAAAAAATATTGATCGTCGTCACGCTCCTCGTCCTGGTGGGTGTGATTGTTTTCCTGAACATTCCCCAGGTGCTGGACAAACGGATGAATACCTCGGAACTGGCGCCGCCCTATTCCGCCAGCGCCGCCGCCCGTGCGCTCCACGACAAGCTCTTCGTTGCGGATCTGCACGACGATATCCTGCTCTGGTCGCGCGATCTGCTCGCGCGAAACGATTATGGCCACAGCGACCTGCCGCGGCTGCAGGCCGGGCACGTGGGGCTTCAGGTGTTCTCCACCGTCACCAAGACGCCACGCAACATGAATTTCGATCGCAATGCCGCGGACAGCGACAATATCACTCTGCTGGTGATGGCACAGCGTTGGCCGATACGCACCTGGACGAGTCTGCTTGAACGCGCACTCTATCAAAGCGAACGGCTGCACCAGGCTGCCGCCGCGAGTACGGGCGCGATACGCATCGTGCGAACGCAATCCGATCTGGTGGAAGTACTCAAAACGCAATCCAGCCAAAGCGGGCGGCTGGCCGCAGTGTTGGCGACAGAAGGGTTGCATCCGCTTGAAGGCCAGCTCGAAAACGTCGACCGGCTCTATGACGCCGGATTTCGCATCACCGGATTGACGCATTTCTTTGACAACGAGGTCGGCGGCTCCGCGCACGGCATGGTGCAAGGCGGCCTCACGCCTTTCGGCCGGCAGGTGGTCGCCCGGCTGGAAGAGAGGAAGATGCTGGTGGACCTGGCACATGCCTCGCCGCAATTGATCGACGATGTGCTGGCCATCGCCAAGCGTCCGGTGCTGGTCTCCCACACCGGCGTCAAGGGTACCTGCCCCGGTCCACGCAATCTCAGCGACGCACATATCAAAGCGATTGCGGCAACCGGTGGCGTCATCGGCATCGCGTACTTCCAGGGCGCCGTATGCGGGCTCACTGCGGCAGATATCATCAAGGCGATGCAGCATGCCATTGCGGTGGCGGGCGTCAAACACGTGGCGCTGGGCTCCGATTTTGACGGCGCCATTCGCGTCGCGTTCGATACCACCGGCCTGCAGTTGTTGACGCAAGGATTGATGGAAGCCGGCTTGAGTGAATCGGACATCGCCGACGTCATGGGTGGCAATGTCCGGCGCCTGCTACTGGAAAACTTGCCGACGCAATAGGCGCGCACGCGGGGAGAAAACTCAAGCACTGGCGCACCTTTCAAGCAGAAAATACTCCAGGATCCGCACCCACACTCATTTCTTTACATTTTCCCGCATTCGCGAAGAACCAAAGCTTAAACCCATCAGCATGTGAATTAGCGTCGCGGCACGTTGCGTGATCCGCGTGTTGCAGAGCAAACCGGATACCGTCAGCGTTAAATCTGTACCTGCGTCCCCAACTCGATCACCCGGTTGGACGGAATCCGGTAGTAGTCGGATGCCTTGGTCGCCAGGTGCGACATCCAGATAAAGAGGTGCCGCCGCCAACGAGCCAAGCCTTTGCCCGGCGCCAGCACGAGGGTCTCCCGATTCAGGAAGAATGAAGTCTGCATCAGATCGAAATGGAGGCCTTGCCGTCCGCAGTCCTTCAGCAATTGCGGGACGTCCGGCGTTTCCTTGAATCCATAATGACCCTTGCTGCGCCAGAAGCCGTGGCCCAGATCCTCGATCCAGATGTAGTCCTCCTCCGGCACGCGCGGAATGTCCTCGTTGACGATGGTGAGCACGACGATGCGTTCGTGCAGCACTTGGTTGTGTTTCATGTTGTGCAGGAGCGCCTTGGGAACCGCGTCAGAATTGACGGTCATGAAGACAGCGGTATTCGGCACGCGTGTCGGTGGTGACGCGCCGACGTTTTCGACAAAGTCTCTCAACGGCATACTCCATTCATGGGTACGTTTTGCGACCTCCGCGCGACCGCGCTTCCAGGTGGTCATGATGGTGAACATCGTGGCACCCATGGCCAGCGGGAACCAGCCGCCTTCAACGAGCTTGACCGAGCTGGCCGAAAAGAATGCCGTGTCGATCACAAGGAAAAAACCGGTCGAGAGCAGGCAAAGCAGCAGGTTGTACTGCCAGCCGTAGCGCAGCACGAAAAAAGTCAGCACGGTGGTGATCAGCATGGTGCCGGACACCGCGAGGCCGTAGGCAAACGTCAGCGTAGTCGAGGAGCCAAAGCCGATTGCCGCCGCCAGCACGCCCAGCATAAGGGTCCAGTTCACCACCGGCATGTAGATTTGGCCGATCTCTTTCGCCGAGGTCTGCACCACCTTGCCGCGCGGCAGGAAGCCGAGTTGTATCGCCTGCCGCGTCATCGAATAGGTGCCCGAGATGACAGCCTGCGACGCGATCGCCGCGGCAACCGTTGCGAGCACCACGACCGGGTACAGCAGGTGACTGGGGAACATCAGGAAAAACGGATTCTCCAGCGCCTTGGGGTTGGCAATCAGCAGTGCGCCCTGCCCGAAGTAGTTGAGCACCAGTGCCGGAAATGCGCAGAAGAACCACGCCAGGCGGATCGGCTGCTTTCCGAAATGGCCCATGTCCGCATACAGCGCTTCGGCACCGGTGACTGCCAGGAAAACTGCGCCCAGCACGATGAAGGAACCGAAGCCGTGCTGCGTCGCGAAACGCAACGCGTGCATCGGGCTCAGGGCCTGCAGGACGTGCGGATTCGCGATCATGTTAAGCACGCCGGAAACCGCGAGCGTACCGAACCACAGCAACATGACCGGGCCGAACAGTGCACCAACGGTCGCCGTGCCTTTGTGCTGCAGAACGAAAAGTGCAACGATGACGACTACCGAAAGCGGCACCACGTACGGCTTCAGCAACGGCGTCGCAATCTCCAGCCCCTCCATCGCCCCAAGCACCGTGACGGCGGGCGTGATGACACTGTCGCCATAGAATAACGCCGCGCCAAACACGCCCAGCAGCGTCAGTCCTGTCCGCCAATGCAGACGGTCTTTCACAGACGTCGAGGCAAGAGACAGCAGCGCCATGATGCCGCCCTCCCGCTGGTCGTCCGCGCGCATCATCAGCATCACATATTTGAGTGAGACCACCAGCATCAGCGACCAGAACAGCGCGGAGAGGCCGCCAAGGATGTTTTCCGCCGTGAAAGGAATGCCGAACGAGGGGTCGAACATCGCCTTGATCGTATACAGCGGGCTGGTACCGATATCACCGTAGACCACGCCGAGGGCAGCGAGCGCCAGCAGGCCGTATTGCCGGTGCGATTGTGGTGACGTTTGAGGTGTCGCTGCCAGCTTTTCCGGCGGCGTCAGCGGCTGCGGCTGAGTTGATTCCATTGCGACCTCTTGTTACAACAAGGTCATATTCTAGGTTTTGACCTGCAGGCAAGGCTGTCTATGCGAGAAATTTTACAGGTTCTTTATGCGCAAACGGCGCCGGTCGTCGGGCATACCGGCTTCGGGGCCGCGATTTGCATGCCTCAGAAACCTAGATTGCAGCACTGGGTGAGCCTTCGCGCCAAGCGCACTTTCCATGATGCCAGGGGATATTGGACTTCGGTGGGTATGCTGAAGAACGAATCGACATAAGGGACATGTAATTTCCAGGAATGCGTGCGTAACTTCCTGCGGACGCAGGTTGCGGAATCGCCCGTAGCGAGACGCCAAACGCAAGCACCGGTACGGCACTCCGGTCAAAAGGCGCCGGGAGTCGCGCCGGTGGCTGGGTATTACCTGGGATGATTTTTGCGACCGGCTCCACCAATTCAGTTCTGCTTAAACGTGGTTATTTGCGGGCTGTCAATACACCGGCCACACGCGGACGAAAATGGTTGCCAATGTGGAAGTCACCGAGCACGTGAGACTTCGGACGTTCAGGTTAGAGAAAGCGACTGCGACTTTGCGTCTTGCCATTCTGATCTGATAGGGCCGGCATATCGATGAATCCCGTCGTCGGGGCGGGCGGTCCAATTTCTTTATGCCGTCTTTATATGTCTGGCCCAAATATATAGACGGCCAAAACGAACATGTACGTAACCTTGCCGCAGGTCTTCCTGAATTGGAGCAGTCATGGATTTTCTATTTGTGGGTTTGATTCTGGTATTTGGTGCAGTGATTCTGTTGCTGGTCGCGGGCTGCGCGCGCCTGAAGGAGAAGAAATGAACGGAATTCTCATCGCTGGCGCCCTTGTGGCGGTCGGCTTGCTGGTCTACCTTCTGGTGGCCCTGTTCAATGCGGAGGACTTCTCATGATGTCCTTTGAATACTGGTTATTGCTGGCGGTTTTCACCACTATCGTCGTCGCGGTGGCGAAACCGGTCGGCCTGCATCTGACGGGGCTGATTGACGGATCGTCGCGCCTGGTCAAGGCGGGCAAGCGGATCGAGAACGGCATATTGCGCCTGGTCGGAACCAACGCCGATGAAGAGATGAACTGGAAGGATTACGCGGTCGCCGTGCTGCTGTTCAGCGCGGCAGGCGTGCTACTGACGTATCTCCTGCAGCGAATCCAACTGTGGCTGCCATTCAACCCGCGATCGATGGCCAACCTGTCGGCGGATTCCGCGTTCAATACCGCGGTGAGCTTCATCACCAACACCAATTGGCAGGGCTATGGCGGCGAATCCACAATGAGTTATTTCACGCAAATGGCGGCGCTGACGGTACAAAACTTCCTGTCGGCGGCAACCGGCATTGCGGTGGCCTTTGCGCTGATTCGCGGTTTCGCCCGCCATTCGATGGCGACCATCGGCAATTTCTGGACCGACCTCTATCGCATCACGTTGTACCTGCTGCTGCCGATCTCATTCGTGTTCGCGCTGGCCCTTGTCAGTCAGGGAGTCATTCAGAATCTCTCACCTTATCCGGAGGCAACGACGCTGGAAGTAAACAAATACGATGCGCCGAAGAATGGTCCGAACGGCCAGCCGCAGAAGGATGACAAGGGCAATGCGGTCACCGAACCCGCCGAAGCCAAGACCCAGGTCATTGCGATGGGACCGGTCGCCTCGCAGGAAGCGATCAAGATGCTGGGCACCAACGGCGGCGGTTTCTTCAATGCCAACTCCGCCCACCCTTACGAGAATCCGACGCCGTTGGCGAACTTCCTGCAGATGCTGTCGATCTTCCTGATTCCGGCAGGGCTGTGCTATGCATTTGGCCGCGCCGTAGGTGACACGCGCCAAGGCTGGGCCATTCTCGGTGCGATGGCGATGATCTTCGTTGGCTTCGCAATCGTTGCCATGTCGGCCGAGCAGACGGCCAGCCCGCTCATTGCCAAACTCGGCAGTGACGTCTCCATGGGCAACATGGAAGGCAAAGAGATGCGCTTTGGCGTCGCGGCGTCAGCCTTGTTTGCCACGGTCACCACGGCGGCATCGTGCGGCGCGGTTAACGCCATGCACGATTCATTCACGCCCATCGGCGGCATGGTGCCGATATTACTGATGCAGTTGGGAGAAGTGGTTTTCGGCGGTGTCGGCTCCGGCCTCTACGGCATGCTGGTGTTCGCCGTGATGGCGGTCTTCCTGGCCGGCCTGATGATCGGCCGCACGCCGGAGTATCTCGGCAAGAAGATCGAGAGCTATGAAATCAAGATGGTGTCGGTGGCAATCCTGGTGACGCCGATACTGGTGCTGGCAGGCACCGCGTTATCCGTGCTATTGGCCGATGGCAAAGCCGGCGTGCTCAATCCCGGTGCGCATGGCTTCTCCGAAATTCTCTACGCGTTTTCGTCGGCCGCCAACAACAATGGCAGCGCGTTCGCCGGTCTTTCGGCCAACACGCCCTACTACAACACGGCGCTGGCGATCGCCATGTGGTTCGGCCGCTTCGCCATCATCGTGCCGGTGCTGGCGCTGGCCGGTTCGTTCGCCGCCAAGAAACGCATCCCGGTATCGAGCGGCACCATGCCGACTCACGGCCCGCTGTTCGTCACATTGCTGATCGGAACCGTATTGCTTATTGGCGCACTGACCTATATTCCCGCGCTGGCGCTGGGACCCATCGTCGAGCATCTGTTGATGCTTGCCGCGAAATAAGGTGAAGACATGAAAACCAAAACCCTATCCCTGTTCGACTCGGCGCTGATCTATCCCGCCATTGCCGATGCATTCCGCAAACTGGCGCCGTCGACGCAGATGAAGAACCCGGTGATGTTCGTCGTTTATGTCGGCAGCATCTTCACATCCGGCCTGTTCCTGCATGCGCTCGGCGGGGAGGGCGAAGCGCCGGCCGGTTTCATCTTGCCATTTCGCTCTGGCTATGGTTCACCGTGCTTTTCGCCAACTTCGCCGAAGCCATGGCCGAAGGCCGCAGCAAGGCCCAGGCAGCGTCCTTGCGCGGCCTGCGCAAGTCGGTATGGGCGAAAAGGATGAGCCAGCCGGAGTACGGGGCCGCCATTTATACGGTGCCCTCGGAAGAACTGAAGAAAGGCAACGTCGTCCTGGTGCAGGCGGGCGATGTCGTTCCGGCGGACGGCACCGTGCTGCAGGGCGTAGCCTCGGTGGACGAAAGCGCTATCACCGGCGAATCCGCACCGGTGATACGCGAGGCCGGCGGCGATTTTTCCAGCGTGACCGGCGGTACGCGCGTGCTGTCCGACTGGCTGATTGTGGAAGTTTCAGCCAATCCGGGAGAGACTTTTCTCGACCGAATGATCGCGATGGTGGAAGGCGCCAAGCGGGGCAAGACACCAAACGAGATTGCGCTGACCATCCTGCTGGTGGCATTGACCATCGTGTTCCTGCTGGCCACCGTAACGTTGCTGCCGTTCTCGCAGTTCTCAGTGGAAGCGGCGAAGGCCGGCAGCGCGGTCACCGTCACCGTCCTGATCGCACTTCTCGTATGCCTGATTCCCACCACCATCGGCGCGTTGCTGTCGGCGATCGGCGTGGCGGGCATGAGCCGCATGATGCAGGCCAATGTGATTGCGACGTCCGGCCGTGCTGTGGAGGCCGCGGGCGATGTCGATGTGTTGTTGCTCGATAAAACCGGCACCATCACCTTTGGCAACCGGCAGGCGTCGGCATTCCTGGCGGCACCGGGTGTGAGCGATCAACTATTGGCCGCAATCGCGCAACTCGCTTCTTTGGCCGACGAAACGCCTGAAGGCAAGAGCATTGTCATGCTGGCACGACAAGAGTACCCGCTGACGGTGATCGACGGCACAAATGCAAATGCCGTCTTCGTCTCCTTCACGGCGCAGACCCGCATGAGTGGCGTCGACGTCGCGGACCGGCAAGATAAGCGAATCATCCGCAAAGGTGCCGCCGACGCGATTCGGCTGCATGTCGAACACCTTGGGGGCCGTTTTCCGGAGGAAGTCGCACGCAAGGTCGACGACGTTGCGCGTCGCGGCTCCACGCCATTGGTGGTTGCCGAAAACGACCGCGTGCTCGGCGTGATCGAATTGAAGGACATCGTCAAACCCGATATTCGTCTGCGCTTCGCCGAACTGCGGCGCATGGGCATCAAGACCGTGATGATCACCGGCGACAACAAGCTGACCGCCGCGGCGATCGCGGCCGAAGCCGGCGTGGACGATTTCCTCGCCGAGGCAACACCGGAGGCAAAGCTTGCCCTGATCCGCGAATACCAGGCCGAAGGACGGCTGGTGGCGATGACCGGCGACGGCACCAACGATGCCCCGGCGCTGGCGCAGGCTGATGTCGCGGTCGTGATGAACAGCGGCACGCAGGCGGCCAAGGAAGCCGGCAACATGGTCGATCTCGATTCCAATCCGACCAAACTGATCGAAGTGGTCGAGATCGGCAAGCAGATGCTGATGACGCGCGGCGCGCTGACCACGTTTTCGATTGCCAATGATGTGGCCAAATATTTCGCCATCATCCCGGCCGCGTTTGCCGCAACTTATCCCCAACTCGGGGCACTGAATGTGATGGGGCTTGCCACCTCCAATTCGGCGATTCTCTCGGCCGTAATCTTCAATGCGCTAGTCATCATCGCATTGATTCAGCTGGCGCTGAAAGGCGTCAAGTACCGCGCAATAGGTGCGGCAGTCTTGTTGCGCCGCAACCTGTTGGTTTACGGCTTGGGAGGGATCGTTGTGCCCTTCATCGGCATAAAGATCATTGACCTGATGCTGGTCGCCGCCGGTTGGGTATGAGTGACATTCGTTTAATGAAGGAATGAATATGAAAAAGCAATTGAAGCCCGCTATTCTGATGTTGTTGGTGATGACCGTGCTGACCGGCCTGGTTTACCCGCTACTGACGACAGGCGTCGCGCAACTGGTGTTTCCGTACCAGGCAAACGGCAGTTTGATCGAGAAGGACGGAAAGCTGGTCGGGTCCGCCCTGATCGGCCAGCAATTCACCGATTCCAAATATTTCTGGGGCCGCCTGTCCGGCACGGGAACCTATCCCTATAACGCGTCCGCTTCGGGCGGCACGAATCTGGGCCCGTTGAACCCGGCCCTTGCCGACAATGTGAAAGCGCGCATCGAGGCATTGGGCAAGGCGGATCAAGAGGCCGGCGTCAAGCAAACGAAAGCGGTGCCGATCGATCTGGTAACCGCCTCGGGTAGCGGACTCGATCCGCACGTCAGCGTGGCTGCGGCAGAATACCAGCTGGCACGGGTGGCAAAAATGCGCGGCATACCGGAAGCAAGCGTGCGCGAGTTGGTCGCCGCGAATACCCAGGCGAAATGGCTGGGGCTGTTTGGAGATGCACACGTAAACGTGCTAAAACTTAACCTTGCAGTGGATACCGTAAAGTAATTCAATTGAACGAACAGACCAGGCCGGATCCGGACCGGCTGTTAGCCCAACTTCAGGAAGTCTATGCCAAGAGCCGCCGCGGGCGGCTCAAGGTTTTTGTGGGCGCCAACGCGGGCGTCGGCAAGACTTACGCCATGCTGTCCTCGGCGCGTGCGGCGCGGCGTGAGGGCCTGGATGTCGTCGTTGGCGTCGTTGAAACGCACGGACGCCGGGAAACCGGCGCGCTGCTAGAAGGCATCGAAGTCCTGCCGCTCGCGGAAGTTGCCGGCGCAGGCCGGGCTCTCAAGGAATTCGATCTGGATGGCGCATTGAAACGCCGTCCGGCGCTATTGCTGGTCGACGAGCTCGCCCACAATAATGCGCCGGGGTCGCGGCATGCCAAGCGCTGGCAGGACGTGGAAGAGCTATTGCAGGCCGGTATCGATGTTCACACGACGCTGAACATTCAGCACATTGAGAGTTTGAATGACGTGGTCGGTGGCATCACCGGCGTGCGCGTATGGGGAGACCGTTCCCGACCTGGTATTCGACCAGGCCGATGAAATCACCCTGGTCGACTTGCCGCCGGAAGAATTGCTGAAGCGCCTCGAGGCCGGCAAGGTCTATCTGCCTGAGCAGGCGCAACGGGCAGCGAAGAATTTTTTCCGCAAGGGCAACCTGATCGCGCTACGTGAACTCGCGCTGCGCCGCACCGCTGACCATGTCGATGCCGACGTCAAGGACTACCGCGATCTAAAATCCATCGAGCGCGTATGGGCCACGCGCGATGCGCTGCTCGCCTGCGTCAGTCCGCGTGAGGGAGGCGAACGCGTGGTGCGTGCCACCGCGCGGCTAGCCGAGAGCCTGGACGCACCCTGGCACGCAGTCTACGTGGAAACCCCAAGGTTGCAGCGCCTGCCCGAAGCGGAACGCACGCGCATTCTCAGCGTCCTCAAGCTGGCCCAGGATTTGGGGGCGAACACGACGACGCTGGCCGGCGAGAATATCGATGAAACACTGGTTGGCTATGCCCGCGATAACAATCTCAACAGGGTCGTGATCGGCCGGGAATTGGCCGGCGAACACGACTGGAATGTAAGCTGGCCCTGGCGCACGACGCTCGCGGATCGGGTGCTGCGAAAGGCACCGGAGCTCGATGTGATGCAGATTGCGCGCGGCGCCGGGACAACGGGCCGCACTTTGCGGGTCGGCGCGACCGTCGAGGAATCCGCCAGTGGCGGCAAATCGCGTGTGCTTCCGTATCTAGTCGCGGCAGGTGCTTGTGCGCTCACCAGCCTGGTCGCAACGGGCCTGCTGCCGTATTTTGCGCTGGCCAACATCGTCATGCTGTTTCTGTTGAATGTGGTGCTGGTGTCGGCGCGCCTGGGCCGCGGCCCGGCGATCCTTTCGGCATTTCTCTCTGTCGCATCCTTTGATTTCTTCTTTGTGACCCCACGCTTTTCTTTCGCGGTTTCAGACGTGCAATACCTGTTGACGTTCGCCATCATGCTGGCGGTTGCGTTGATCACGGCGCAACTGACGGCCGGCCTGAGATACCAGGCACGAATCGCCGGGCACCGGGAGGGTCGCGCACGTGCCCTTTTCGAAATGGCGCGCGAATTATCGGGGGCGCTGACGTTTGAGCAGGTCGTGGAGATGGGCGATGCGCGCATTGAAGAGACTTTCCGTGCCAAGGCGGCGCTGATTCTGCCAGATCGAGGAGACCGGCTGGACTTTTCACCTGGCACGGATCGCACCCGCCCAACGCGTATCAACGAATCGATTGCGCAGTGGGTCTATGACCGCGGCCAGCCGGCGGGATTGGGCACCGATACGCTGGCGGGCAGCAACGTACTCTATCTGCCGCTGACGGCGCCCATGCGCACGCGCGGCGTGCTGGCGATTGAGACCGAGAATCCGCGATGGCTGCGAGTCCCCGAGCAACGCCGGCAGCTTGAAACATTCGCGTCGCTGATCGCGATTGCACTGGAGCGTGTTCACTATGTTGAAGTGGCTCGTGAAGCGATCCTGAAGATGGAATCGGAACGCCTGCGCAACAGCGTGCTGGCGGCGCTGTCGCACGATCTGCGCACACCGTTAACTGCGTTGATCGGCATGGCCGACGCCTTGGCGCGCTCGGAACCCAGGCTTGCCAAAAACAGATCGAGTGGGCGGAATCCATTCTCACGGAGTCACAGCGGCTCTCGCAACTGGTGGACAATCTGCTCGACATGGCGCGCCTGGAAGCCGGTGATGTCAAACTCAATGCCGACTGGCAACCTGTTGAGGAAGTCGTGGGAACCGCTTTGCGCGTAAGCCAACCGGTGTTGCAGCAGCATAAAGTGACGACCGACTTGCCGGCGAATCTGCCGCTGGTGCGCTTTGATGCCGTGCTGATCGAGCGTGGTGGCGCAATCTCCTGGAGAACGCCGCAAGTACACGCCCTCAGGTCGCACATTGCCACTTGCGCCAGCTCGGGCAGTGGCTGGATGAGATTGCGGTCCTTGACGACGGTCCGGGCTTCCCACCCGGAATTCGCGGCACGGCTGTTTGACAAGTTCACCCGCGCCGAGCCCGAATCGACGGTACGTGGCGTGGGCCTGGGTCTGGCAATCTGCCGCGCGGTTGTTGAAGCGCATGGCGGCAGCATTCGCGCCGAAAACATGCATCCGCATGGCGCACGCTTCGTGTTCACGTTGCCGCTCGGATACGCCGGCGGCGGTAGTTGAAGTCGAAGCTGAAGCTGAAGGCCGGACGCCGTGAGCGCCCGTCACGTCGTGCTGGTCGAGGACGAGCCGCAAATTCGCCGCTTCGTGCGTGTTGCGCTGGAGGAGGAAGGTTGTCAGGTGTTCGAAGCCGAAACGGTGGAGCGCGGCCTGATCGAGGCCGGCACCAGGAAGCCCGATCTGGTCATCGTCGATCTTGGGCTGCCGGATCGCGATGGCCTGGAGTTGATCCGTGATTTGCGCGGCTGGTCGAACGTGCCGGTGATTGTACTTTCGGCGCGCTCGGGGGAAGCGGACAAGATTGCCGCGCTTGATCTGGGAGCTGACGACTACCTGACTAAACCGTTTGGCGTCGGTGAAATGCTGGCGCGTGTGCGCGCGGCGCTGCGGCGGTCCGCGCGCAATGCCGAGTCGGGTGAGAGCATGGTTTCGTTTGGCGCCGTCGAAGTGGATCTCGCCAATCGAGTGACACGAAAGGGTGGCGTGGAGGTGCACCTCACCCCCATCGAATTCCGTTTGCTCTCCTACCTGTGCACGCACAGCGGGAAGGTCTTGACGCACCGGCAACTGCTCAAACAGGTGTGGGGGCCCTCGCACGTCGAGCAGAGCCACTATCCGCGAATCTTCATGCAGCACTTGCGGCAGAAACTCGAAGATGATCCCGCGCAGCCGAAATTCCTGCTGACGGAAATCGGCGTGGGCTATCGGCTGGTGCTGCCATAGCACCGGCATTGCCGGACGCAATCGGGAATTTTGCCCAGACAGGTTTCTCCCATACTTTGCCGCAATCAGCGGCGCCGCAAACACCTTGCAGTGACGGCGGGCTACTTGCCGAGATGCAACGCAAGAAAACGCTCCACCCTCGTATAGAAATCGACGACGTTCTGTTCTTTATTGAAGCCATGCGCTTCGCCGTCATAGACCACATATTCGATCGGCTTGCCCGCTTTTTCCATCGCATCGCGCATCGTCGTTCCGTGAATGAGCGGAACGCGCTGGTCGTCACGACCCATCGCCAGTAGCACCGGGGCCTTGATCTTGTCCGCATTTTTCGCCGGCGAGGTCTTCAGAAATTGTTCGCGGTCGCGGTCCTGTCACCTCCCCAGCGCTTTGAAGTCGGTTTCGTAAAATCCAGGTTGCGCGCTACATCCGACCATGAAACGGTCTGCTTCAACTCGAGATCCCGTCACGCCCTAGGCAACACCGCAGCGCCACAAATCCGGATCCTTGACCAGACCCTGCAGCGTCGCGTAGCCACCATAGCTTCCGCCGAAGAGACACATGCGGCCCTTGTCCACAATGCCTTCTTTGACCAGATACAAAGCACCATCAGAAATATCGTCCTGCATGGCAAGCCCCCATTGCTTGAAACTCGCCGTGTAATGCGATCTGCCGAAGCCTGTGGAACCGCGAGGCTCGGGCTCCAGTACAGCATAGCCGCGCGACGCCAGGAATTGCGCAACCGGCCAGCGGCCCCACTGAATTCCGCTGTAGCCCCGCACCCACGGCCCGCCATGAATATGCACGACCAGCGGCAGATCCTTGCCATCGCTGTCGATGGGCGTGGTCACCCAGGCAGGAATTTCGCGGCCATCGCGTGCTTTGTACTTGATGAAGCTGCGTTTGCTCATTAGTGCGGGCGGAAGCCACTCGCGCGATTTTGACACTTCCTGCAAACTGCGCTTTTCCGTGTCGTAGAGAAAATAGCCGCCGGGATTGGTATCGGATACGGAGTAGATCAGCACGTACCGGCTGTTTTCATCGGCAATATCGATGGCGTTGGTGCGCTCGGGCAATGCCTTGTCGAGCGCCGCCTGCAAGCGCGCGAGGTCCTCGTCGAACCATGTGGTGACCGGCACGTTGGCGCTATAACGAATCCCGACCAGTGCTTTCTTTGTGCGGCTGAAGATCAAGCCGCCGTTCAGGTCGATGAGCGGATGTTCCAGCAATTTTTCGCCAAGTTTTCGCTGGGCAATGTCGTTTTGAAAATTGCCCTCCGGTCGCGGCCGACACTGGACGAAACATAGAGGGTCTTGTTGTCGTAGTCGAACGACAGCGGCATGACGTTGCCCTGGCTTCCCTTGCCGGACGCGTGGCCAATCATCTCCCAGTCTTTTCCGTCGTCCGGCCGATGCCAGATAGTCTGCTCGCGCGGGCTCGTGGGATCCTTGCGCTCTTCCTGGCGGATGGCGATACGGGGTTCGAGGTCGCGGTCCAACACCCAGCGGACAACGTTGCCGGGCGTTTGAAACCGTGAGCAGCTTGTATTCACCCGTCCTGGTATTGAAGCGATAAACATCAGCATAGCTTTGGCTGCGACCGAATATTTCCGCGATCACATCGCCGCTGCCGTCAAAGGTCTGGCTGAGAATACGAAAGGAGATGTTGATGCCGTGCACAAGAATCGAATTGCGCCGCGCTTCGCGTTCGCGTGTGCGCTCAAGCGGGAAAGTGAGGTCGCGAATGTTCTTGCCGTCCACATCCACCGCATAGGCGCCTTTCAAGCTGGTGGCGCCACTGACTTCGCTCAAGTCGGCCGAACGAAAATACAGCCGGTCGTTGCTGACCCACACAAAATCAACAACGTCCAACTCCTTGAAGTTGGAAATAACCTGCAATTTGCCGGCGAGAAAATCAATGACCACCAGATTGTCACGGCCATTGATGGGTCTCACGGCGGCCAGCCGGTTGCCATCAGGCGAAATCGCCATTTGCGAATATTCCGCCCTACGGAAAAACGCCCCGATCGGAATATCAGCGGGCTTCGCGTAGCGCGACGCGGCCCGGGCGGGTTCAGTGGCTTGCGCAAGCGTGAGGGTTGCCGCGCATACCAATAGCCAAATCAGCAGGGCGAATCGCATCGGTCACTTCCATCGTCGTGGATTGCAACCACCACTCGCCCCCAAAACCTGCCGCCAGTGAAGATTTCGCAACCGCCATCGCACTAAGATCAGCGCGCAACGTGCGTAAGCTACAGACTTATAGCGGCAGTTTCAACCCGTCACCAGCGCGCGAACCGGCACGGGTCACCAGCAAATCGATTGGATAAACTCAAGCACTGGCGCGCTTTTCCCGCCATTTAGGACCTGCAACCCGCGCCAGTATTAGCGTTTACTACCTTAGTGCGGTGGCTCCCCTTTCGCGCAGGTATCTAACGGCGCTCACAATGTCGGCCAATCCGATTAAAATTGGCCGCTGTATCGCAAGTACCGAACTCACCGTAATCTCCTGTCGAAACCATTTCGGCTATCTTTCAAGTCCACGAGTGGAGGCAAACGATGAACAACAAGTTGGCCGCGCAGCTAAACACGCCAAAGCTTTACCCACACCAGTTGGAGCAGGCGTTCCCGCATATCGTTGCAAAAATCACCGAACATTGGGACGCGCGGTCGCTTGACTGCTATCTGGATAGCCTCTTATTTGACAGCCGCGGCAATCGCAGTGGCTTTTCGACAGCCGTGCTGAGCGAAATGTTTGCAATTCAGAACCACTATCGCGCGCTGCAGCCGCCGAAGCAGCGATCCATCGATACGTGGAGTGAATTGATCTCGCTTTAGAAAAAACTGGATCTTGGGAATAATTGCCAGGGTCAGCGTGCGCAAGCGGTTTCTACCGGAAATTTTCAGCGGCTCACCGCACGTCACAACGCCGCGCCCTTTCGTCCCAACGCCGCACCGGTGATCCCGCGCGAGATGAAGACCATGAACGCATGTGACAGTTTGCCGAACGGCAGCCACAGGAACAGCAATTCGACACTCAGCAAATGGATGGCGATCGGCAGTGGATACAGTGGCGCGCCACCTGCCGACACCTGAGTGGCCCAGCCCGTCACCGCCCCCATGCCAGTAACAAGTGGCAGGAACACCACGAACCAACTGAAGTAATCATCGAACCCCGACAGCAATCGCAACACCGGGTCGGTCAGCCGCTCAAACATCACCACCAGCAAGCCAATGATGGCGGGCCGACGGCAACATAGATCACGGGTCCCGGCAGCGAAGGCCACGCGAAGCCGGTGAGGCGCTCAACGAAAAGTATGTGCGGCAGAAAGCCAAACACGATGACGGCGAGGCCGATGTGATACAGGTAGCCGTTCAACGCGCCAAGCTTGCCCCAGCGCCGGAACTCTTTCCGCTGGATCATCCGTGAAAAGATGCCATGCATCGCGTCGGCGACCCACTTTGTGCTGCGCGGCTCGGAAAGGTCCGTCTTTGTCCCAAACCGGAAAAATGGTGATGATGCGCCACGCGCTGCCGGCGAACAGCACCAGAAGGGAAAACCACAGCGCCGGCCCACGCGCGAACTCAAGCAGGTTCATGGCCGTCATGGCGAAGGCACATCCGGATCAGGTTCAAGGTACTGTGCGACCAGCTCGGTCAGGCCGAGCACCGGAAGCGTCATGTTGTGCGCCTCGATGGCTTCCTCGAGGACATTGCGGCAGTTGGCGCACGCCGTAACCAGCGCCTCGGCACCGGTCGCCGCAACTTGCTGCTTCTTCAGTTCGAACACGGCAAACCGCAGTTTCTCGGCGCGGTGGATTGCGCTCACGCCGCCCTCCGCCGCAACAAAATTGGCGTCGCCCGCGGAAGGCATCTCGACATTGTGTTCGCTCACGCCATCCAGCAACCGGCGCGGCGCTTCGGTGATTCCGCCACGGCGCACCAGCTGGCATGGGTCGTGGAAAGTAAGGTGCCGGGTGTCCTTGCCGCGCGTACGCAGCCGGCCCTCGCGAACCAGTTGATCGAGAAGCTCGGCTATCTGTATCACCTTTGAACGCAAAGGGCCGGCCAAGCAGATTCGGCCTCCCAGCGCAGCGCCGAATAGGCGTGGCCGCACTCCGGGCTGATGACGTATTTCACCTTCAGTCGCTCCGCGACATCGACTACGCGCGCAACCAGCGTCGCGGCGATATCGCGCGAACCGATTTGCACACCGATATTCGTCGCCTCGAACCCGACGCTGGGAATGGTCCAGGAAACTTTCGCCTGCTTGAAGATTCGCGCCAGTGCGCCGATCGTTTCCGGAAAGGCAATGATCTCGATCGACGAAAGAATGACCAGGTAATCCGCGCCCTCGACATCCACCGGGATATTCAGCCCCTTTCCGTTTCCGGAATTTCAATATGGCGCCTCAGCGCCGGGCCAGGCCACGCCGATCGGGCTGCCGCTATCGAGCGCCCGCCCTGCCGCCTGCAATGGTCCGCCGGTGCAAAGCCGCCCGCCGACATCCTTCGCGCGCGCGGCGCACGAGGCCCGCGATATCGAGCCCCATCGGACAAGCCAACGTGCACCGCCCGCACATGTTGCAGCCGTCGTACATCAATTCCGACCACTCCACGAGCTCCGCTGCCGTGACTTCGGATGGCGCCAGGCCCAGCCACCGCTTTATCGTGGAAAACGGCGCACGCTCACGCTGGTAAGCGGAGCAGCGGGCGCAGCGCACACCGGCGCATAGCGCGGATCGCGCGTGACAAGATACAGAAGTGGCAGGCATCGGCGCATTGGCCAGCGTACGCAGGCATCGGAGCTGGGCCGACACGTCTCGGCCCATCTGGGCAAGGAACTCGTTGACGGCCTTGCGCGCATCGGGCGCCGCCACCGACGCGACGACCGCGCGGGCGCGTTGCTCAACAGCGGTTGACGAGGGGGCAGAGTTAACCATAGCCTGATTCTCGACCTGCCGGTGCGGCGCGTGTTGACGTGTATCAACCGGGCGGCAAAAGCGACGCTCGATTCAGAAGCCCCGTCATTTTGAGCCCAACCCGCTACAGCTCCACTACGATACTGGGTCGGCCACCCGAAACTGCGCCGGATCGTAGTAGAAGCGCTCCGCCACGATCTTGTCGTTTTCCCACCGCTGCAAGCTGATTTCGTCCAGCGCAAATCTTCTGCCATCGAGGGTCGTGAAATCAAAGATCCAGTGAATGACGACGCGGTCGCCATCGATGGCATAAAAATCCACCGGTCGCGTGGCGATTTCCTTCTGGCGCGCCAGGGCGGCACGCTCATTCGCGACGAGATCTTCCAATCCTCGACGCGGTGGATTCAGGTTTTTCCTGCATCGTTGCGTGCGGCGCGAAGCGCTCAATAGCTTCGACGTGTTTGCCGCTGACCACGGTGGCGATGAAGGCGTCAACGATTTCCTTGCTTGGCATGGAATCCTGTCTTCAGGTTATGGGTTGATGCAGGATGCGCACTGCTGTCGGGGCGCCGTGCAACCGAAGAGAGCATGTTATTTGAGCGCCGAGTGGGCGAACGACCACGCGCGTTGCATCCGTTAGGCCGCAAGATACCCATGCTTGGTTGATGCAAATCACTGTGGTGCAGGCTGGGAAACCATGTGGAGCAGCCCCCACCCATGACCATCCGGGTCGACGAAGCTGTGTGTGTACATGAACCCGAAATCCTCGGGCTTATCGTAGGTTGAACCACCAGCTGCAAGGGCCTTGGCGACCAATTCATCTACCTGTTCACGGCTCTCACAGCTGAGAGATATCAAGACTTCGACGGCCTGACTGGTATCGCAGACAGCTTTGGGCGTGAACTCACGGAACTTGGCATGGGTACCCAGCATGACAGAAATTGCATCATTGATGACGATGCACGCAGCCGTGTCGTCACTGAACTGTGGGTTGTGACTGAATCCAAGCGCCTGAAAAGCTAACCGACCTCTGGAGATCAAGGACCGGAAGGGTGAGGAAAATCTGGTTGATCATGCCAGTCTCCTTTGAACTGGTAGTTGCGACGATTGGGTTGCGGCCTAGCGACCAAGGTAAAAGGCGGCGCGATTTTGCGCCGTCCAGCGACCGAAGGGAGCGACCTTGAGCGACGTGTTAGCCGTCTTGGCATTCACACTTATGTTTGGGGGGGGGGGGGGTAGTCCCAACAAGTGTGCGAATTGTGAAACTCTATCTTCGATGAGCGACGGTCGGATGTACATCTCGCATCCAAACGCATCCGGCCATTCAATTAGGGGCATCTTTGCCCGCGTAAAATAAAATATGGTCGAACAATTCACGGTTCGGCACCATGCCCAAAGATACACGAGCAAGTTGTTCAGAGTGCGGCGGGCGAAAAGACGACAGCGATATTTCTTGGACTTTGGCCAATCGTTTGCGCTCCAGGCAAATACTCACCGTCTTCTGCAGATGCTTCAAACCAAGCTCTGTCGAACATCAGACTCGATGGACGTACCTTCCGTACATGGTGGTGGCATCTGGAAAGTGAATGGGCAGCAGCTGGAAGAATTGCGTGGAGTCGACATCCCCGGGACCAAGTTTCCAGTATTGGGTCATGTGGTGACGGCTAACGATTAAGGTAAAAGGCGGCGCGCTTTTGCGCCGTCCGAGCGACCGAAGGGAGCGTTTTTGACCGCAATGTTATGCATCATTTTGCTTTGTCTATCCGGGCGCAGACGGCTGTTTGGCGTAATGGTTCAACAGGCGCTGCTGGTTCACGGCTACTTCGTCTGGACTAAATGATCGCAACAGTGAACATTTTTCCCACTAGGCTTGCGATCTGAGGTTTGTGTCTCCTGAACATCACTGTAACTTTCTTTGGTTGCCCATTCAACCAAATGCTACAGTTCTTAGCAAGAGTCCTTCGATGACGTTGCGACCTCGTGAAAGTAGTTGTCAACTTGACGCGGGCTTACCCTTTTGGGACGCTGCTTGCAGCAACACTAGAATATTTATCTCGCACCTTCACGCATTCGGCGTTCATTCCGTAAGTTGTAGAGAAAGTGCCTCATCGTAGTATTTGAAAGTGTGGTGGCTGCATTTCTCCGGGCGATCACGACGCATACGCCGCAAGGCAGGTGTAAGAGGCAAAGGAAATAGAGGGCGGATCTCAAGTGATGCATAACTCAATGTAGGGAGCACCGCGTCTGCATACCGTTCCGCGCTGCTCCCTATCATTCTGAAAAATGCGGAAAACACGCTTGCAATCAATTGCTTCCGCCCATAAACTGTATATCTGTACAGCCATAACAGAACCCCTTTTTCCGTCACTCACTTTAACGAAGTTTTTCGCCTGCGCGGTATTAACAAAGGACAGTCTAGCAACCTGATCTTGCCACGGCAATCGATAAATGATTCGCGCGCAAGCGGGGCTTTAGTACAACTGGCAAGGCCTTGGTTGATCCACCCAGATGCACTTCGCTTACCGTGGTGCGGTGCCTGCGCCGCGAAATGGGCGTGGAAGATGCAGGGCGGCGACCGTCGAATGCAAGCCACGCCTCGCCGCCCTCAATTCACGCTCATTTGCCAACGCAGGCGCCGCAGCCGAATGCCGCATCGTGAAGAAACACTGATGCCGTTCATCAACACCAGCACTGGCGCGGCGTTTGTGGCCTTTTTGCCTGTAACGGCGCGCCAGTGCTGGTGTTTGATGTTGTGGCAAGCCGGAAAAAGGCATTCCCGCGCCCCGCAAGGACTGCCGACAGTTGCGGCGGGAATCCAGGTTCGCGGAGGTGTCTGCTTTGGCGATGCGCCCGCCAATCAGCCACAATTCCTGACGGAACACTTTGCGCGCACTCGCTTGGCGCACACCCAAATAGACGAGGAGAACACTCCCATGTTTTTCCGCCTGACCCGCGCGACACCCGCCTTCGCCTGATTCGATCAATTTGCGCATGGCCACGCACAACACCAAACCCCCGCAACGTCCGCCACCGCGCAAACTCAGCGTCTTCGGTACGCCGTGGCCGCTCGATCCGCCGGTGCTGCGCATTCGCCTGCGTTACATCACGGCGCGCTTTCTGCAGATGCCGGAACCGCGCATGTCGCTGCGCAATACCAATGAAATTCTGCGCTGGGTGCAGCAGATGCAGGACGATGGCCTGCCGCGTTCCGCGACCGAACTGGTGCGGCTCGCCATCGAGGAGGATCCCGAGCAGCGGCCGCTATGGCTGTTCCTGATTGGGCGACACGAAGATGACAACGCCACCGAATTCGGCGAACTGCAGGCTTTCGCCCTTCAATTTCCGAACGACGCAGCGATGCCGCAGATTGACGCGATGGCACGGCGCTTTGCCCGCGCGCCGGGAACCGCCGTGACAACAGGAACGTTCGCGGCGCCGGCCGACTGGAGCGCCTCCGCATTGCTGGGGCGCGACGATTCGGGACAGCGGACGATGCACGCCTCGCTTGTGCGGGCCACGCAGGCCATTCTCGGATTGGCGCCGCGTTAGTGCCGCCACGATGAATAATGACGCTGGCGACTAAACCGATGAACACACTCCATTCCACCCGGACGGGCCCGGCATATGGCGTATCGAATGCCGCGCACGACGAGATCACCGCCCGGCACCGCGCGCTTGAAAACCCTCTCGCCGGACTCACGCCGACCGAGGCCGCGAAGTTATTGACGCAGACCGGCGCAACTTCGATGACGTCAGTCGCGTGGATCGCGAACAGTTGCTCAAACCGGACTTCTCAAGACCCGGCCGGAACAGGCGACCTGCGCGTGGATCGCGGGGCGCTATGGACATTGCTGCGGCTGGCGCGCGAATGTGTCCCCGCGCACGTTCGCCGACGACAATCGGATATTCAGCCGCGCGCGGCAATCGTGCGCTGGCGATCGTACCTCTCGGGCACGCAATCAAATGGCGAACCACTAGGGCAGCCGGCCTGACACGACTGTGCGCGAATGGCTGCACGAAATTTTTCGCACCGCTGTCGCGTTCGGCGTCGATGCGACGGTGCTGAGCGTGCGCATCGAAGACCGGCAGATTGATGCCAACGTCGAGGGCGCTGTATGTACGCGCGTTGCTGCTGGATCGTTTTCGGGCGGCAATTTGCCGCCGAAGCGCCCGGAAATCCTCAGACACCTGGCTAATCGAATGGATGGGCGCGCTGTGGCTCACGCGGGTACCGGTTGCCGGTGAGCCGACGCTGGGCGTCATGCCAACGTTCCGCAGCGCGGCTTACGCCCTATGCGCCGGGAGATGGCGCGCATCTGTTCCTGAGCCTGCGTCCTTTGCAGCGGCAGTTGGCGCGCTCGCTTCGGGAATTTCATCACGGCGATTTTTCCCGGCTGGGGCATCGGCATGGGTGGCAAATGGAAGACCACGTCGCGGTCATCGATTTCCTGGAACGGGAATTCACCTTGATCGAAGCCGCGCGCAAGCAGCGCAGCAAGCGCATGGCCATCGGATTGAATTCACCGGTGGGCGTATTTTCGGCTTCGAAGAGATTTGCCGCATGGCGTTCTCGCTCGGAAAAAACTGCATCCGCTCGCCGGTGGCGGGACCGAAATTGGTATCCGCAACGCCATTCAATTGATCGACATCAGCGAAGGCGGATTGGGACTGGACATGGTCGAGGACGATGCCCGGCATGTGCACGTCGATGACCTGCTCGCCATTCGCCTCGAAAGGGCCGCCCATGCGTGCTGGGCGTGGTGGTCCGCAAATCGAGTTTGCAGAAGCCATCCGCCACCCTCATCGGTGTCAAGGTACTTTCCAAGGCGCCTGTCTTCGTCGCGATGGACAGGGGTGGATGAGGCCACCAACATGGGCAGCCGACCGAAGGCATCCTGATCACGGGAACCGCCCGACGACGGCTTCGCCGACTCGGTGATTGTCAGCAACAAGACCTATGTTGGATTCGCCGCTGGCAGTCTACGCTGGAAGTACGCACTTATGAGGGCTGTGCGGCGCGTGGCAACAGCAAGGCGCCAATTGGCGCATGGCCGCGTTTGGAGCGACCCTGGCGCTAAACGTGCCGCCATACCCTGCCCGTCGCCCTACGCGGGTGATTTCCGCGTCGCCTCCGATCCCCCCACTCCCACCCCGGCATGTAAACCTTTGTGACTTTGCAGGATTGTCGGAAAACGAAATTGCTCATGCCAGAGAATACTCACGTGGAGCGAAGATCATGGCGGGAACGATGGCTGGGATCCCTTCAAATCGGCATCGGCGAGAAAGCGGGAAATGCACGTCCACTCTTGATGCCAGCCGACAAACAAGGAAAATGGTGTTTTGCCGGTTATATCTAGAAGTGGCCACCGGTCGTCGGGCCTGTTATCCTCCATCCGAAGCTAGAGGTTATTGCAAGTCAGGGGAACCCACACGGATGCGATTTTTAGTGAATATTCAGTCGATTAACTGATTTTTTGAAGCGTGATTCTGCCACATGGATACATGCCGAATCAGGATTCATTGCAACCACAATCGATCTAACCAAGTCAAAAAAATCGTGATGCAAATCGGGCCTTTCGTTCTGAACCGAACTCGCGGTGACGGCGCCGCGTCCGTGCCCGCGCACGCCCATCGGGCTGGCGTCCCCTGCACCTGTCAACTCGCGCTTCGTCACGGGTGCATCGTCGCGGCGCATTGCGCATCGCGATGCTGGTGCCTGCGCTCGTTGGCTCACCCGCCAGTTACGCCCAGAATACTTATTCGCGCCTCCCGGAATGCCGGGGTGCTCGTTGACGGCAGCCCGCTGTGGGTGAAAATTCCCATCGAGGCAACCGACGCGACCGAAGAAGTCACGCCTTCCCGTTTTCGATGGGTTCGCGGCCCTCCAACGCTCCGATTCCGTTCCCGGAAAACGCGGAGATCGTTTTTGAAACGGCGGGGACAAGAAATACTTCCTGGTGATTCGCTCGCGTTTGCCGGTGAACGAACTGGCCATCGGCATTGTTATCCCGCGAACAGGTCTAACACGGGGTGCGCAGCCGCGAATTCAGCCTGCTGCTGGGATCCTCCACCTGCGGGCGTTGGAAGAACCGATCGCGCAAGCGATGCAGCACTGACTTGGACGCGTCCTGGGCCCAAACGGTGATCGATCACCGCGCGCCCGCCGCCATTTTGCCGCCTGTCGTGGGTGCGGCCAACGCGCCGCTCGCCTCCTGCCGCTTCCCGAATCGGCAAGGGGCGCGCCCGCCGCGGCCGCAACGATCTGCGGCGTCCGGCTCAGCGCGAACCTCTGACGCCGATCTCCCGTCAACGTTCCGCCGGTGACTGCACCGATTGACTAACCCGCTCCTTCGCCGCCGCGCCGCGGTAAACGTGCGGACAGGCCGGCGCGCCACCGATAAACGGATGTTGCAAACAAAGGCCGACCGGCACCCCTTGCGCCTTTCGCTCGACGCCGAAAGCGTGGAACACCTGCCGATGGCCAGCGAGGAGATGCGCGCAGACATTGCGGCGGCGGCAGTTGACTCTCGATACCGACGATCTCATGTCCGCGTTGTTGGAACGCCATCACCGGATCGTTGCTGGAAAAGGAGCTTGGTCAGCTCGCCGCACGCGTCAGCGTTGCCACCGAGCGCACGCTTAATATCAATCGACCCACACCCGCGCCTGACGCCCAAATCGATCGAATCCGCCGTACCGGCGCCCGACGGGTCACCCAGCGCTCCCGTGGCGCGTCGTTCCCCGTAATCGCGCCCGCGAAAGCCATCCCCGAAAATCGTTGGCTCCGCAAAAACCGTTGAATCGCCGCTTCCCGTACGTCGACGATTTTGTTGATGGCTGCGGCCGCGATGCCGTCGCCGGCGCCGCGTTCTGGTGGTGCGGCGTCATCTGCGCGCGCGCAGAAACATTCCGCATCTTGCCGCAACAGGCCGATGACTACGTGGCGGAAGTAATGGCGGAGTCGCACAAACCGCATGTGTCGCCACGCGCCAGCAGCGTGACCAATGCCGATTTCACCCGCGAAAACGGTGCAATGAAGCGCCCGCGTTTTCAGCCCGGCATAGCGCTGAAGTCGATACTAGCGCGGCCACCGCGCCCAACGCGCCAGAAATTCATTTCCGATTACGCCGACCGCCCTCCAGCAGGCTCCTGTGGCCGCGCTTGGGGAATCCTGGCGTGGAGCTCGATTTTGCCTCGCCGGCACCCAAGGAAGAAACTAGCGCTCCCGCCAATGACTTGCGAGCCCGCCGCACGCGTTATCTGGAGAGCCGCTATCAGGACATCGCGATCCTGAAGCCGGCGCTGGATGCGCCCAACGACTGCTGAGCCAGGCTGGCAGGGTCCACGACGAAGGTGCCGCCGAGTTCGCGAAACGGCTCCTGAAATATGCCGCCTACAGCCGGCCCATACAGAAGAGTTCTGGCTCGGGTTGCTGGAGATCCTGTATCGCGAGAAATTTGCCAACGACTATCTCGTCAACGCGAAGTGGTTCCGCAAGTACCACCCGCAATCAAAGAATTGGGACGAAGTACAGCGCATTGGCTATTTGCTCGATCCGCCGAATCGCTCTTGCCACAGTGCGGCGGCCTGGTCGGTCACGAAGAGCCGCCGTCGGTATCTGGCTGCCAGTCCATGAAGGGGAAGAAAAGCCGTTGCTTTCGCGTACGCATATGAAGCTTGAACTTGCGAATTAATCCATCCAACCGGCCCCCACAGATGAGAGAAAGTTCAATCAAACCGATTTTGCCCTCGAGACCACGGAGGACCGTGTCGCGAGGCCGTCATGCGCATGGAAACGCTGCTGGGGCCGCATTCGCTTGAACGCTATCGGAAGGTCTGTTTTGCCTTTGGCGACGAGCAGCGCGAATTGTTCGTCGGCCAGTTGCGCCTGACGCTGCAACTGGAGGATCATCTTGATTGGCTGTTGCGCAAACGATATGTCCCGGCTTCAATTGTGGCGCCTGGATTCGCGGCGGGCGGACGCGCTGGCGATCAGCCAGCAGATTGCCGACTTGTGGCAGGCCCTGGGGGTTTGCCTGGGCCGTGAGCGCATTGGGGGCAACTGAATGGCTTAAAGTCCCGCGAGGACGGAAACCGGACTGTTGCCGCTGACCATTGCCGTCGCCCTGCACTGTCACGTCAATGAATTGCGCTGGCGCGCGCGCGCCGAGTTGCCGTGTGACGTGCCGCTGAAGGCATTGCATCGGCTCTATGCCATTGCCGAGGCGCGCAATATTGCCGAACAGGGCGTGTAACCCTACGAATCCGATGTGGACTTGTCCATTACACCCAAAGGCCAGGATGGAGTGATGCTGGTGATGGCGGATCTTGCCGAACGCGATCTGCTGCCAGGGCAGCGACTGATTTCACAGAATTGGCTAAGCAGCTGGCGCACGATGTCGGCCTCAGCCAGGCACCGTACCGGGCAAGCACAGCATGCTGGTGAACCTCGATTCCGACCAGGGCATCCAGCGTATTGCCGAGAAAACTGAACCAACTTATCGCTATATATCAATATCACGTCGTCGCGAGACACATTGAAGAGACAGATGCATAGCTGGCCAACAGCAACTACGATGATGACACGACCAAGGAGCTCAAGGAGGCAACCGAACTCGATTTCTCCGGACACGCTCGCCTCCTCGAGAAGTTGTATCACGATCGTTCCGCATTCCAGGCGGCCCGCGCCGGCAACCTGGCGCCGCCGGATCGTTTCGCGCAGGTCATTACTCGTCGGCTGGAACCTGATTGAGGAATTTCTTGAAGCATCGAGTTGGGAAGCCAAGTCGACGCGGACGTTTCCGGCTAAATGCCCATCGCCGCAAAAAATTTGGTGCCGCTGGTGAAGCGCTTGCCCGTTCTCGACGGACCCTGCCACTCATCGATGCGCACCTCGGGCCCGAACCTGAGCATCGCAATAGCAACAATTTCCTGCTCTGGCGGATTCGGACCTGAGCGCCGGCGGAATTGGTCTGGCCTCAGCGCACGCGGCCGATGCGGATATCTCTGTCGGGACGCTGATCCTGGTGGCCGTCGAAGGTGAAGCGTCCTGGAGTCTTGGCCGCATCGTGCGGAAATTCAAAGGCCTCGATGAAACGATACGCGGTTTGGCATACAGCTGATTGGCGAGAACGCGGTCCCGGTTCACTTGGTTCCGCGTCAGTCGGAAGATCAGGCCAAGCGCACACTGATGAGCGGTATCCGGCCTGTTTCTCTGCCGCCCGACGAGACCGGGAGCGACAGGACCCTGATGCTGGTGTCCAGTGGTGCGCTCGCCCCACACCCGCCGGTTTGAATTAAAGACCGGCAATAAACGTGGCCGATCCGCGCCTCGTTGCCGGTGCAAAGCGCGGGCGCGTGGGTGATGATCCAGTTTGAGGAAGATGTCTGAGGCCGATGACTGGCGGCCCAGAGAATTTCTTCCTTAGTCCAGCAACTCCAAGTCGTCTGACCCGGGATCAACTTGGCAATTTTTGCCGGCTTCGGCGCAGGTTCAGCAATCATCTCATCCGCCGGAAACGTCTGGCGCATGCGCCGCGCGCCACTTCCGGGTCAACGCCAAGCCAGCGATCGTAATCTTCCTGACGAATGATGACCGGCATGCGCTTTTCGTCACCGGGCGGTGCATGCGCTTGCAATCGCGTGATCGTCCGCATTGACCGTCAGCATCGAAAAAGCTCATGACTTCTTGCCATCGCGATACCGCGCTCCCAGATGCCGGCGAGCGCGAACACGACCCTGCCCGTCGCGCCAGGTCATTTTCCAGCTCTGCCTTGCCGGTTTCCCAGCACGGCTCAAAAACGCTTCGACCGGGATCAGGGCAGCGCTGTGAATTGTGGCGTGTTTTGTAGCTTGAAAGCTGGCTGACGCTTCAAGGCGCGCGTTATGCGTACAGCGAAACGCTTCGTCGGAGCCCAGATCCTCCGGCCTGGACCACGATGGCACAAAGCCGAACGCGCCGCGATACACCCGCGCCGCGGGCGGCTCTTCACCGCTCTGGCGGATGATATTGCGCACGATCGGCTGCACCATATCCTGGATAGGCCTCGGGATGGAAACTCTCGAAAATCGGGAATATCCACACCGAACATGCTGCGCACGGGATTGAGCTGAACGGGAGGGAGAAACTGGTGCACATAAGCTCGATACCAGTCCGGGCAAACGCGGGATCCATTTTCTTTGCTACGCGAGACGACGGGCGCTAAACGATCCGCCCTGTTACACGAATCAACAGGCGGGCATCGCTAATTCGCGTCGTAGTAGGCAGGTCTTCACCACG